>NZ_JBIUWI010000047.1:0-46285 GCF_044743385.1 Pseudomonas sp. NPDC087639
CAGCCACGACTTCACCGCTTATTACCAGGTACTGGCCCGCGACCGTCTGGGTGTGGCCTTCGAACTGGAAGCCGACCGCATGGCCAATCTGCGCCTGCCGGCCGACGAGTTCGCCAAGGAAATCGAAGTCATCAAGGAGGAGCGCCGCCTGCGCACCGATGACAAACCGATGTCCAAGGCCTACGAGCGCTACAAGGCAATGGCCTACCCGGCCAGCGGCTACCACACGCCGACCATCGGCTGGATGGCTGACCTGGACCGGATGAAGGTCGAAGAGCTACGCCACTGGTATCAATCCTGGTATGTGCCGAACAACGCCACGCTGGTGGTGGTTGGCGACGTCACGCCGGATGAAGTTAAAACCCTTGCCCAGCGTTACTTCGGACCGATCGCCAAACGCGACGTGCCACCGGCAAAACAACCGCTGGAACTGGCCGAACCCGGCGAACGGCAGATCACCCTGCATGTGCAGACGCAACTGCCTAGCCTGATGCTCGGCTTCAACGTGCCAAGCATCGCCACTGCTGAAGATAAACGTTCGGTCAACGCCCTGCGCCTGATTTCGGCGCTGCTCGACGGCGGTTACAGCGGTCGCATCCCGACCCAACTGGAGCGCGGCGAAGAGCTGGTGTCCGGCGGTTCGTCGAGCTACGACGCCTACACCCGTGGCGACAGTCTGTTTACCCTGTCGGCGACGCCGAACACCCAGAAGAAAAAGACCATGGCGCAAGCCGAGGCCGGTCTCTGGAAGCTGCTGGAACAACTGAAAACCACCGCACCGTCCGCCGAAGAGCTGGAACGCGTGCGGGCTCAAGTGATTGCCGGCCTGGTCTACGAGCGTGACTCGATCACCAGCCAGGCCACTGCCATCGGCCAATTGGAGACGGTCGGTCTGTCATGGAAACTGATGGACACCGAGCTCGCCGATCTGGAAAGCGTAACCCCGCAAGACATCCAGAACGCCGCCAAGCTGTATTTCACCCGCGAACGTCTCAGCGTCGCCCACGTCCTGCCACTGGAGACGACTCATGAGTAAGCGCAAGACCCCACGCCTGTTGCTCGGCCTGATCGCCGTAGCGGTCATCGGTTCCGCCGCATTTTATCTGGCTCCCGGCGCGAAAACCGACGCCAGCGAAGCGCTGGACAGCGCCAAGTCCAGCCAGAAACTGCAATCGCTGGCCGAACTCGACGGCAAGGCTCCGGCCAGCCGCAAGCTTGACGTGCAGACCTGGAACACCGCCGAAGGCGCCAAGGTGCTGTTCGTCGAGGCCCACGAGTTGCCAATGTTCGACATGCGCCTGATTTTCGCTGCCGGCAGCAGTCAGGACGGCAATGCGCCGGGTCTGGCAGTACTGACCAACGCGATGCTCAACGAAGGCGTTGCGGGCAAGGACGTCGGCGCCATCGCGCAGGGTTTCGAAGGTCTTGGTGCAGATTTCGGCAACGGTGCCTTCAAGGACATGGCGCTGGCTTCGCTGCGCAGCCTGAGTGCCACCGAACAACGTGAACCCGCGCTGAAACTGTTCTCGGAAGTGATCGGCAAACCGACCTTCCCGACCGACTCATTCGCACGCATCAAGAATCAGATGCTCGCCGGTTTCGAATACCAGAAACAGAACCCCGGCAAACTCGCCAGTCTGGAACTGATGAAGCGCTTGTACGGCGATCACCCCTACGCGCACTCGAGTGATGGCAGTGCGCAAAGTGTGCCGAAAATCACCGTGGCACAGCTGCGCGAGTTCCACGCCAAGGCCTACGCGGCGGGCAATGTAGTGATCGCGCTGGTGGGTGACTTGTCCCGCGCCGATGCCGAGTCGATTGCCAATCAGGTGTCCGCCGCCCTGCCGAAGGGTCCGGCGCTGGCGAAGATCGCTCAGCCGCAAGAGCCGAAAGCCAGCGTTGGCCACATCGAGTTTCCGTCCAAGCAAACCAACCTGATGCTCGCGCAACTGGGCATCGATCGCGACGACCCGGATTACGCTGCACTGTCGATGGGCAACCAGATCCTCGGCGGCGGCGGTTTCGGTACGCGCCTGATGAGCGAAGTGCGCGAGAAGCGTGGCCTGGCCTACGGCGTGTACTCCGGCTTCAGCCCGATGCAGGCCCGTGGCCCGTTCATGATCAACCTGCAAACCCGCGCGGAAATGAGCGAGGGCACCCTGAAACTGGTGCAGGACGTTCTCGCCGATTACCTGAAAACCGGCCCGACCCAGAAAGAACTCGACGACGCCAAACGCGAACTGGCCGGCAGCTTCCCGCTGTCCACCGCGAGCAACGCCGACATCGTCGGCCAACTCGGCGCCATGGGCTTCTACAATCTGCCGCTGAGTTATCTGGATGACTTCATGCGTGAGTCCCAGAGCCTGACCGTGGAACAAGTCCGCGACGCGCTGAACAAACACTTGAGCACGGACAAAATGGTCATCGTCACCGCTGGCCCGACCGTGCCGCAAAAGCCGTTACCGGCCCCATCTGATAAACCTGCCGAGCAACCGCTCGGGGTTCCGGAGCATTAATGGCTACTCGAGCACCGAAAAAACCTGCGCAAAACGTGCATAACGGCGTGAATCAGTTACGCATCATTGGTGGCGAATGGCGCAGCCGCAAGCTGAGCTTCCCCGACGCCCCGGGCCTGCGCCCGACGCCGGATCGCGTGCGTGAAACCCTGTTCAACTGGCTCGCACCCTACGTGGCCGGCGCCAAGGTCCTTGACCCGTTCGCCGGCAGCGGCGCGCTGTTTCTCGAGGCTTTGTCCCGTGGCGCGGCCATGGGGCAGGCGCTGGACGCCAGCAATATCGCGGTTTCCAGCCTTAAAGAGCACCTCGGCACGCTGCGCTGCACCAACGGTCAGGTGCAGACTGCCGACGCCCTGCGCTACCTGGAAACCCAGACCGCTACGCCGTTCGACCTGGTATTCCTCGACCCGCCGTTCAACCAGAACCTGCTGCCAGCCGTGTGCACGTTGCTCGAAGAGCGTCAGTGGCTGGCCGACGACGCCTGGGTGTATACCGAAAGCGAAACGGCACCATCGACCCTCGGCTTCCCGGCCAACTGGCGCTTGCACCGCGAACAGAAATCCGGGCGCGTGTATTACGCGTTGTGGCAACGCAGCGCCTGATCCCGGGTTTGATGTGCGCTCAATGCATCAGCAATAAATAGATACCGCACATCGCTCCTCGCATCTCGCCAAAGTGGTTACCGCAATCTGCGTTAACCACTTCGGACGATTCATGTATGGATACGTTATGCAGCAGGATGCTGCTCATTCTTTGCCTGGCGCCACTGATGTCCCTGGCCGCCGCACCCCCACCGACTCATCAATTCACCCTGGACAATGGTCTGAACGTGCTTGTGCGCGAAGACCATCGTGCACCGCTGGTGACCTCACAACTCTGGTTCAAGGTTGGCTCTGCCGACGAGGCGCCCGGCCAGAGCGGAATCTCCCACGCACTCGAACACATGCTCTACAAAGGCAGCAGCAAAACCTGCGCCGGCGAGGCCTCGGCCATTTTGCAAACACTCGGTGCCCGGGAAAACGCCTTCACCAGCAAAGATGCCACCGCCTATTACCAAACCCTGGCACCCAGGTATCTGGGCGTGGCATTCGAGTTGATGGCCGATCTGATGTCGACCGCCCACTTGCGCACCTCGGACTTGACCCCGGAAATGGCGGTGATACGCGAAGAACGGCGCTTGCGCACCGACGATGACCCCCATGATCTGGCACTGGAGCGTCTGACCGGTGTGGCGCATTTGGCCAATAGCTATCGCACACCGATTCTTGGCTGGATGCATGACCTGCACCGTTTGAATGCCGACGATCTGCGCCACTGGTATGCGCTCCGCTACTCACCTGGCAACGCCACGCTAGTGGTTGTCGGTGATGTGACGCTCGATCAGGTCAAACGGTTGGCGCAGCGCCACTTTGGCCCCTTGCCAGCGCACCCTGCTCCTCGCCTGCTACGGCCCACTGAGCTGGCACAGGCAGGTGAGCGCAAACTGACGCTGTCTCTGGCCGTCCCGACCCCCCAACTGATCATGGCCTTTAACGTGCCGGGGCTTGCCACCGCCGAAAATCGGCGATCTGTACACGCCCTGCGCCTGATCGACGCATTACTGGGAGGGACACAAAGTGCACGCCTGAAAAAACGCCTGGAATTCACCGAACAGTTGTTCAGCGACGTCAGTACTTCTTATGACGCGCTCACACGCGGCGACAGTCTTCTATTCATGACGGCCGAACTCGCCAGCGCCCACGCTGACGATCTGGACGCGGCCGAGGCACGGGTCTGGCAACTGATTGAAGAACTGCATGCCCACCCGCCGACAGCCGAAGAATTGGAGCGCGCACGCACTCAATTGATTGCCCGACAGATCTATACACAAGACTCCATCGTCGAGCAGGCCCACGAGCTGGCCACATTGGCGAGTATCGACCTGCCCTGGCAGTTGATGGATAAGGACTCAGACGAGCTAGCACAGGTGACACCGGCTGACATCCAGCAGGCGGCGTCAACGTTTTTGACCCGCGAACGCCTGACGGTTGCGCATGTATTGGCGGAGGCGGCTCATGAATAATGGCCTTCGGAAGGCCAGGGGCGTTTTGCTCGGGCTGGGAATCGTAGCAGGCCTGACGGGCTTTCAAACGCTGGCAGATACCGTGACGGTCGCGCCGGCAAATTACCCCGCGCCACGTCTGCAATCGCTACTGGGGCCGGTTCCTGTCGCCGGCACTGCGCGAGCACTGTCGATCAAAGGCTGGAAAACCCTGACCGGCACCAAAGTGTTGTTCATCCGCACCACAGAGCTGCCGATGTTCGATCTGCATGTCAGCTTCGCCGCAGGCAGCGCGCGAGATGGCAACACGCCGGGCCTCGCCGCCGCCACGTTCAGCATGCTCAATGAAGGTATACCGGGCAAAGACCTGTCCGCCATCGTTGAAGTCTTTGACGGTCTGGGCGCGCAACTCGACATGAACATCGATCATGACCGCGCCACATTGGCTTTGCGCAGCTTGAGCGATGAACAGAAACGTGCTCCGGCGTTGCAGCTGTTTTCGCAGATTCTCGGCGCGCCGACACTGACCGACGATGCGCTGAAGAGGGTGAAAATCGAGCTGCGCGACAGCCTCACTTCCGCCGCGCAGGATGCAGGAAATTCGCCAGAGCATCTAGTCAAGACACTGCTCGCGCCGTACGGCCCCTACTCGCTGCCGTTCTATGGCACGGTTCAAGGGTTGCAGGCGCTGACCGGGACGGAGGTAAAAGATTTCCACCAGCGTTTCTACAGCGCCAGTCAGGCGCAAATCACCCTGGTCGGTGACCTGACGCTGGCGCAGGCAAAGGCGATCAGTCTGCAAATCAGCAACGCCTTACCGGTCATGCCTGCAGGCACCGCGGTCATGCCAATGCCCGGGCACAAACCCGTTGGCACCGAACGAACCCTGCACGAGGAACAGCCACTGACCCAGATCAACCTGATACTCGCCCAGCCCAGCGTGTCGCGAAGCCATGCGGACTATGCCGCGCTGTACACCGCCAACCTGATTTTTGGCGGCACGACTAACAGCCGACTGATGAGCGAACTACGGGAAAAGCGCGGGCTGGTGTACGACGTCTATTCAGAAAACGCCCCTTGGGCCACGGCGGGTTTGCTGACCATTTCCCTGCAGGTCAATCCAGCATTCAGCCAGGCTACGCTGGCGTTGACCCGGTCGCTGTTCAGTGACTACCTGCGCGACGGGCCGACACAACAGGAGCTCGATCAGGTCAAGCTTCAAGTCGCCAACAGGAGTGCACTGAACAGCTCCAGCAACAGGCAGATTCTCAAGCAACTGGTGACAATCAATCGCCATGATCTGCCACTCGACCTCGACTTCACCGTGCAACAGGTGCAACGCCTGACACTCAAACAAATCCATGAGGCGCTGAATCGGCATTTGGCCGCCGACCGCTGGCGCGTGGTGACAGTCGGGGCCACCGTCGAGCAGCAGGCGCTACCCGCCCCCGCGCCGACACCGCCCGGCACGTCATCCCAGAGCATGTGTCGCGCCGAAGCAGGCTTTGTGGCAAGTTAGGTTCTTTCACACAAAAGCGGCAGATGCCTGAAGCACCTGCCGCTTTGCGCAAGACCTGTCGAGATTTGCCGTGCAGTCACTGAACCCTGTTCCCAGCCCCCGCTTTGCACCGGCCTTCGGCCTGGGTAACCCACACCTGCAAACCTTGTGGGGGCCGCTGTGGCGCAAAACCGTTCACCTTGATCGTCAGCGCGAACGTCTGTGGCTTGATGATGGCGATTTCCTCGACCTCGACTGGCATGGCCCGCACAGCGCCGAGACTCCGCTGGTGTTGGTGCTGCATGGACTGACCGGTTCTTCTAACTCACCTTACGTTGCCGGCATCCAATCCGCGCTCGCCGCGCAAGACTGGGCCAGTGTTGCATTGAACTGGCGCGGCTGCTCGGGCGAACCGAACCTGCTGCCGCGCAGTTATCACTCCGGCGCCAGCGAAGACCTCGCCGAAGCCATCCGCCACCTGCGTGCGAAGCGTCCGTTGGCACCGCTGTATGCCGTCGGATATTCCCTTGGCGGCAATGTGTTGCTCAAGCATCTGGGCGAGACCGGGAGTGCCAGCGGCGTGCGCGGTGCGGTGGCAGTGTCGGTGCCGTTTCGCCTCGACCAGTGCGCGGATCGGATTGGTCAGGGATTTTCCAGGGTCTATCAAGCGCATTTCATGCGCGAGATGGTCGCTTACATCAAGAACAAGCAACGCCAGTTCCAGCACGACGGCCGCGATGATGGTGTAGCCGCACTGGCAGCGCTCGGCTCATTGGAGAACATGCGTACGTTCTGGGATTTCGATGGCCGGGTCACCGCGCCACTGCACGGCTTTACCGATGCCGAGGATTACTATCGTCGCGCCTCGAGCCGGTATTTTCTCGGTGAGATCCGCACGCCGACCCTGATCATTCAAGCGGCGGACGATCCTTTCGTGTTTCCGCACAGCCTGCCCCAGGCCAGCGAGCTGTCAGACCTCACCGAATTCGAACTGCAGGCTCGCGGCGGCCACGTCGGCTTCGTCGATGGCTCGTTGCGCCAGCCGGGTTATTACCTGGAACGGCGCATCCCGCAGTGGCTGGCAGGCCTGACGTCATGATTGATCAGGCTCGCTCCCACAAGGGTGTGGTGATTACTCGCCGGTAGCGACTCCGCGCGACGGCTCGTTGATCCACTCACTCCACGACCCCGCATACAGCGAACCCAACGGATACCCCGCCAGGCATAGTGCAAACAGGTTGTGGCACGCCGTCACGCCCGAGCCGCAATACGCGACCAGTTCTGACGGCGAGCGCTCGCCCAGCTTCGCGGCAAAGCGCTGTTTGAGCTGATCGGCCGGCAAGAATCGCCCGTCACTGCCAAGGTTGTCGGTAAACGCCGCACATTGCGCGCCGGGAATGTGCCCGGCAATCGGGTCGATCGGCTCCACTTCACCTTTGAATCGCGGCAAGGCCCGGGCGTCGATCAGGGTCAGTTCGGGTTGGCCGAGACGTTGCTGCAATTGTTCGGCGCTGAGCAACAGGCTCATGTCTGACTGGCCGCTGAAATGGCCACGGGTGACGGTCGGCGCATCCAGGCTCAGCGGCAGGCCAGCTGCATGCCACGCCTTGAGTCCGCCGTCGAGAATGAACACACCGTCGCGCTTGCCCAGCCACGCCAGCAGCCACCATGCTCGGGCCGCATAGGCTCCCGGGCCGTCGTCGTACAAAACCACGTCGCTGTCGGCATTGATGCCCCAGGCTTGCAGACGCTCGATCAGCTCTGCCGGCTCAGGCAACGGATGACGCCCGGTCACGCCCTTGACCACTTTGCCACTGAGGTCACGCTCAAGATCGGCAAAACTCGCCCCGGCAATGTGCCCTTCGGCATAGCTGCGCTGACCGTAGTCCGGGTCTTCGAGGGCAAAACGACAATCCAGAATCACCAGCCCGGGCTGCTCCTTGCGGGCATCCAGTGCGTTGGGGCTGATCAGTTGCGCAATCGGCATAACGGGCTCCTGTGGGATTTCAACGGAACGGTTTACTTCACATCTTCGAGGGCCTGGGCCAGTGGCACGTAGAACTCCTCGAACAGCGCATTGACCTGCTCGCGCGCCTGCTCGGTGACAAATCCGGCTTCCAGCACCAGCACCTGATACACGCCACGTTTAATGGCTTGCTCGCTGAGGTGGTTGGAGTTTTCCCGGGTGGTGCACAGAAAGCGCACCCAGGAGGTCAGGATGATCCAGGCATTGAGGGTCAGCGATTCGATCTGCACGCGATCCATGTCGAGGATCCCGGCCGCCACGAAACCTTCGTAGATCGCCGCGCCCTGGATCACACAACGCTGGGAAAAGCGCCGATAACGCGCGGCCAGTTCCGGATCGCTGTCGAGCAAGTGCTCGAGGTCGCGGTGCAGGAAGCGGTAACGCCACATCGCCGAGAGCAGTTCCTTGAGGTAGAAGCGCTTGTCTTCAACGGTCGCGGCGCGCCCCTGCGGCGGGCGCAGGAAACTGTCGACAAGGCTTTCGTACTCACTGAACAACACGGCGATGATCGCCTGCTTGTTGGGGAAGTGGTAGTACAGGTTGCCCGGAGAAATCTCCATGTGGGCAGCAATGTGATTGGTGCTGATGCTGCGCTCGCCCTGCTGATTGAACAGCTCGAGGCTGTTCAGCACGATACGCTCGCTGGTTTTTATTCGTGGGGCCATGGCTTGGGCTTTAATTCAGAGTGCGTTGACGGGCATCTTACGACCTAACCGGAAATGGATAAAACACTGCTGTGCATGGATGTTGATTGACTTTCTAGAGCATAGACTCTAAAAAGTTCCTCACTACAATAAATACGGAGCCGACCATGACTGCCGACATTGCCTACCTGCAGACGCTGCAATTGCCCCTGGAAGCGCTTGATCGGCAGTTCGCGGCGCAACGGGCTGCGTATGCCGCCAACCCGATGCCACCCGCCGCCCAGCGCCAGCAATGGCTCAAGGCACTGCGCGACTTGCTGAGCAACGAGCGTCAGGCTTTGATCGAGGCGATCAGCGCCGACTTCAGCCATCGCAGCGCCGACGAAACCCTGCTCGCCGAACTGATGCCAAGCCTGCACGGCATTCACTACGCCAGCCGTCATCTCAAGGGCTGGATGAAAGCTTCGCGGCGCAAGGTCGGCATGGCATTCCAGCCGGCTTCAGCGAAAGTGGTTTATCAGCCATTGGGTGTGGTCGGCGTCATCGTGCCGTGGAATTACCCGCTTTATCTGGCCATCGGCCCGCTGGTCGGCGCCTTGGCGGCGGGCAATCGGGTGATGCTCAAACTCAGCGAATCGACCCCGGCCACCGGCCTGTTGCTCAAGGAGTTGCTGGCGCGAATCTTCCCCGAAGATCTGGTTTGCGTGGTGCTCGGCGAAGCCGATATCGGAGTCGCGTTTTCCCGTTTGCGCTTCGATCATCTGTTGTTCACCGGCGCCACCAGCATCGGCAAACACGTAATGCGCGCAGCGGCGGAGAACCTGACCCCGGTCACTCTTGAGCTGGGCGGCAAGTCCCCGGCCATCGTCTCCCGCGACGTGCCATTGAAGGATGCCGCCGAACGCATCGCCTTCGGCAAAACCCTCAATGCCGGGCAGACCTGCGTCGCCCCCGATTACGTGTTGGTCCCGGAAGACCGCATCGGTGGCTTCGTCGAAGCCTATCGCCAGGCCGTGCAGGGCTTCTATCCGACCCTCACCGACAACCCCGACTACACCGCAATCATCAACGAACGCCAGTTGGCGCGGCTCAACGGCTACGTCAGCGATGCCACCAGCAAAGGCGCGCTGCTGATTCCGCTGTTCGATCAGGGTCAGGGCCGACGCATGCCGCACAGCGTGCTGCTGAATGTCAGCGACGACATGACCGTCATGCAGGACGAAATCTTCGGCCCGCTGCTGCCGATCGTGCCGTATCGGGATCTGGAGCAAGCATTTGCTTACATCAATCAGCGGCCACGTCCTCTGGCTCTTTACTACTTTGGCTACGACAAACGCGAACAGAACCGCGTGCTGCACGAAACCCATTCCGGCGGCGTGTGCCTGAACGACACGCTGCTGCATGTGGCGCAAGACGACATGCCCTTCGGCGGCATCGGCGCTTCGGGCATGGGTCATTACCACGGTCACGAAGGCTTTCTGACGTTCAGCAAAGCCAAAGGCGTGCTGGTTAAACAGCGCTTCAACGCGGCCAGATTGATTTACCCGCCGTACGGAAAATCGATTCAGAAACTGATCCAGAAGCTGTTCATCCGCTAAATATTCGTCATCGCCGCCGGGTAATAAAAACAATGCACCCAAGCCTGACCGATACACCTGCACTGTCACGTCGTGGCCTGCTGAAATTCAGCCTCGGCGCCACGGCTTTCCTCGCCACCGCCGGTCTCGGCGCCAGCCTCAGCGGCTGTTCGTCGAGCGTCGCGGCCAATGGTTTCGTGACTTTGCGCGACGGCGATTTGCTGTTTCTGCGCGCGCTGATTCCGGTGATGCTTGATGGCGCCGTGGTCGCCGAGAAGATGCCGGACGCGGTGGGTGGCACCCTCAAGTCGCTGGACTACAGCCTCGATCACCTGTCGCCGGAAATGCTCAAACTCACCCGACAACTGTTCGACGTGCTGGGCATGGCCGTGACCCGTGGCCCGCTCACCGGGATCTGGGGCAGTTGGGAAAACGCCAGTCCCGAAGCGATGCGTCACTTCCTAGACCGTTGGCAAAACAGTTCGTTGAACCTGCTGCGCATGGGCCATAGCTCCTTGCAGCAAATGGTGATGATGGCCTGGTACACCCGCGCCGAGTCCTGGGCGCACTGCGGCTATCCCGGCCCGCCTGCGGTCTGAGACCGAGTCGCGCCTATCGCGAGCAGGCTCACTCCTACAGGGATTGCATTTCAAATGTGGGAGCGAGCCTGCTCGCGAAGAGGCCCGCAAGAACAACAAAAACAAGAGAGCCTGAACATGCCCGTACCCGACCCGTTCCGCGAAGGCCTCGCCCGAGGCTGGAAAACCTACAACGGCGCCCAGCTGACCGACGACCTGACCCTCGAAGCCGACGTCGCCATCATCGGCAGCGGCGCCGGCGGCGGCACTACGGCAGAAATCCTCAGCGCCGCCGGCTATAAAGTGCTGCTGGTCGAAGAAGGCCCGCTGAAAACCAGCTCCGACTTCAAAATGCTCGAAGACCAGGCCTACAGCAGCCTCTATCAGGAAGGCATCGGCCGCATGAGCAAGGATGGCGCGATCACCATCCTGCAGGGCCGCGCCGTCGGCGGCACGACGCTGATCAACTGGACCTCGAGCTTCCGCACGCCGCAACCGACCCTGGAACATTGGGCCAAAGAGCACAACGTGAAAGGCCACAGCGCCGAAGATATGGCCCCGTGGTTCGAAAAGATGGAGCAGAGCCTCGGCGTCGCGCCGTGGATGGTTCCGCCCAACGCCAACAACGACGTGATCCGCAAAGGCTGCGAGCAACTCGGTTATAGCTGGCACGTGATCCCCCGCAACGTGCGCGGTTGCTGGAACCTCGGCTACTGCGGCATGGGCTGCCCGACCAACGCCAAGCAATCGATGCTGGTCACGACCATTCCGGCGACGCTGGAAAAGGGTGGCGAGTTGCTCTATCTGGCCCGAGCGGAAAAGCTGCTGATCAGCGGCGATAGAATCACCGGCCTGCAATGCGTGGCCATGGACGAGCGCTGCGTCGAACCGACCGGCCGCAAAATCACCGTCAAGGCGCGGCATTACGTGCTGGCCGGCGGCGGCATCAACAGCCCGGCATTATTGCTGCGTTCGGATGCGCCGGATCCGCATAAAACCCTCGGCAAACGCACGTTTCTGCATCTGGTGAACATGTCCGCCGGACGCTTCGACGAGGTGATCAACCCGTTCTACGGCGCGCCACAGTCGATCTACTCGGACTATTTCCAGTGGAAAGACGGGGCGACCGGGCCGATGGGCTACAAGCTCGAAGTGCCACCGCTGCACCCGGCGCTGGCGGCGACTTTACTCGGTGGTTTTGGCCAGCAGAACGCCGAGCACATGGCCGATCTGCCGCACACCCACGCGATGCTGGCGTTGTTGCGCGACGGCTTTCACCCCGACAGCCAGGGCGGCAGCGTCGAATTGCGCGGCGACGGCTCGCCGGTGCTCGATTACCAGGTTTCGCCTTACGCTTGGGAAGGCCTGCGCCGCGCCTTCCACAGCATGGCCGAGATCCAGTTCGCCGGCGGCGCCAAAGCGGTGATGCCAATGCATGCCGACGCCCGCTACGTGAAAACCCTGGCCGAGGCGCGCACGCTGATCGATGGCTTGAGCCTGGAGCTGTATCGCACACGGCTGGGCAGCGCCCACGTCATGGGCGGCTGTGCGATGGGTGAAGAACCGAAAACCGCCGTCACCGACAGCCTCGGCCGCCATCATCAACTGAGCAATCTGTCGATTCACGATGGCTCGCTGTTCCCCACCAGCATCGGCGCCAACCCGCAGTTGTCGGTGTATGGTCTCACCGCACAATTGGCGACGTCCCTCGCCGATCGGCTGAAAAACCCATGAAAAAGCGGATTATTCCTATCGTCTATAGTGCTTTCTTACCCAAAAGGCGACTTGGCCGACCGGGACGGCTGCGATACCATCCGACTCCCCAACGGACTCCCGCCAGGACGACGCGATGAACCGAGTGTTGTACCCAGGTACCTTCGACCCTATTACCAAGGGCCATGGCGATCTGGTCGAACGCGCCTCGCGCCTGTTCGATCACGTGATCATTGCGGTCGCCGCCAGCCCGAAGAAAAATCCGCTGTTCCCGCTGGAACAACGGGTTGAACTGGCTCGCGAGGTCACCAAACACCTGCCGAACGTGGAAGTGGTCGGCTTCTCGACGCTGCTGGCGCATTTCGCCAAAGAGCAGAACGCCAATGTGTTCCTGCGTGGTTTGCGTGCGGTGTCGGACTTCGAATACGAATTCCAGTTGGCCAACATGAACCGCCAGTTGGCCCCGGATGTGGAGAGTCTGTTTCTCACCCCTTCGGAGCGTTATTCGTTCATTTCGTCGACGTTGGTCCGCGAAATCGCCGCACTGGGCGGCGATATCAGCAAGTTCGTCCACCCGGCCGTGGCCGATGCGTTGACCTTGCGCTTCAAGAAGTAACGACCGTTCAAACGGCGCCCGCGTGCACTGCGGGCGCCAATGCGGCACAATTGCGCGCATTGATTTATAGCGCCCGGGCCTGCCGCCCCGGCTGGAGTTAGCATGTCCCTGATCATCACCGACGATTGCATCAACTGCGACGTCTGCGAACCCGAGTGCCCGAACGCCGCCATCTCCCAGGGCGAAGAGATCTATGTGATCGACCCGAACCTGTGCACCCAATGCGTTGGCCACTACGACGAACCGCAGTGCCAGCAGGTTTGCCCGGTGGATTGCATCCCGCTGGACGAAGCCCATCCGGAAACTGAAGAACAGTTGATGGAGAAGTACCGCAAGATCACCGGCAAGGCCTGAGTCCTTCAGCGCCTGTTCGGGCCCTATCGCCAGCAGGCTGGCTCCTGCATTGGATCTGTGCCAATCACAAATCCCCTGTGGGAGCCAGCCTGCTGGCGATAAGGCCATCAGCAATACTGCAATATCCGGATCAGCTCACTCCCGCTGCTCAAACCCTTCCCCGATACATCCCAGACACCGCACAAACGCCGCTTTCGCCGGATCGACCACCAACGCCTGCCCCGCATCACCAATCCCGCCACCTAGCGCGGTAAACGGCAGCGACACCACAAACGCCCCTGCACCGATCACTGTCGCCACAACCAGCAAAGGTCGGGCAATCAGCAAGTCGCCTATCATCGCGTAGGCCGGTGGGTTCTGGATGGTGTAGCGCGGATCACCGCTGCCGCTTTCCGTGGCTTGAACAGCCAGGCTGGAACACAGCAGCAGGGTGAAGAAGAGGATTTGCAAGGATTTCATGGCACGATCCTTCGGGCTGAACAGTGAGACAACTCACTATAGACCGTAGGACTTTTTCGGCGCTTTGCCTCAGGTCTGACAGCGCGGGCAGAACACACTCGCACGCTGGCCGAGCTTCACTTCGCGCAGACCGGTGCCGCAGACCTTGCAGTGTTCACCGCCTCGGCCATAAACAAACAGTTCCTGCTGGAAATACCCCGGCTGCCCGTCGCCGCCAATGAAATCACGCAACGTAGTGCCGCCACGCTCGATGGCAGCGGCGAGGATGCGTTTGATCTCGATCGCCAGTTTCAGATAACGCCCACGGGAAATGCCCCCGGCCTCACGACGCGGATCGATGCCGGCAGCGAACAGCGCCTCGGTCGCATAGATATTGCCGACCCCGACCACCACCGCGTTGTCCATGATGAACGGCTTGACCGCCATCGAACGCCCGCGCGACAGCTGAAACAAGCGCTCGCCGTCGAACAGATCGGTCAACGGTTCCGGCCCGAGACGAATCAGCAATTCGTGATTGAGCGGATCGGTGCTCCACAACATCGCGCCGAACCGCCGTGGATCGGTGTAACGCAGGGCCAGGCCCGATTCCAGTTCGATATCGACATGCTCATGCTTGAGCGCCGGCAGACCGGCCTCAACCAGACGCAGATTGCCCGACATACCCAAATGGCTGATCAACGTACCGACCTCGGCGTTGATCAACAGGTATTTGGCCCGTCGCTCGACCAACACGATGCGCTGCCCGGACAGGCGCACATCAAGGTCTTCGGGGATCGGCCAGCGCAAACGGCGGTCACGCACGATCACCCGGCTGACACGCTGGCCTTCCAGGTGCGGGGCGATGCCCCGGCGAGTGGTTTCGACTTCCGGCAGTTCAGGCATGGCGTCCTCGAATCAATGCGCGCCGAGGTCGCGGATCGTTTGTTTGAGGGTTTCGAAGTCGTAGTCCGACAACCCCACGTAATCGAGAATCAACGGGCCGATGCTGCTCCATTCGTAGTCTTCGGTCTGATTGCCCAGCACGCGATACGAGGCGCAAATGTGCTCGGCCATCTTGAGGATCGCCAACAGGTTTTTCATTTGACTGTTGCGCGACGACTCGTCGCTGAAAATCGCCAGGGCATTGTGGTGATTGGCAATGGCCGTGCTGACATGCTCCGGCAGACGCCAGGACTTGGCGGTGTAATAACCGACCACCGCGTGGTTGGTGTTGAACTCGGCGTTTTCGGTGTCGACCACTCGACATTCAGCGCTGGCATTGGCGTAGGCCGTTTCCAGCACCGACATGTAATTGGGGAAACGCTGCAACATCAACGGCACGCCGCAATCGTGAAACAGCCCCAACGCATAGGCTTCATCGCCTGCCTGAGTGCCGATGCGTTTGGCCAGGGTCAGGCAAGTCATCGCCACGTCCTGGGCGGTGTCCCAGAAACGATTGAGGGTGACGATGGTGTCGTCGTTCATCTCACCCTTGATCGACTGCGCGTTGATCAGGTTGATGATCGAACGGCTGCCCAGCAGATTCACCGCACGCTGGATCGAAGTGATCTTGTTGCTCAAGCCGTAATACGGCGAGTTGACGATTTTCAGCAGCGCGCCGGAAAGGCCGGGATCCTGAGCGATCAGCTTGGCGATCACCTCCAGGTCCGGGTCGGGCATGTACTGCTCCATTTGCAGATCCACCATGATCTGCGGCTGCGCGGGCACGCTGATGCCTTGCAGGGATTGTTGAATCTGTTCGGTGGTCAGCTCTTGGGACATAAGTACACACTCTGGGACAGGCGGCGATTCTAACCCCTAAAAACCGCAGGACGACACACCAGTGGGCAATTGTCAGGAACTTTCATTCAAGCCAAGGCTTCGGACTCTGTAATACCCGACGGATGATTTCGGTCCCACGGGGCAGCAAATTCCCACAGACTCAGGAGCTTATTGATGGCCACTTCCCTCAACGGCAAGCGCGTCGCTTTTTTGGTAACCGATGGTTTCGAACAGGTTGAATTGACCGGCCCCAAACAGGCCCTGGAAGAGGCCGGTGCCCAGGTCGATATCCTTTCGGCGGAGGCAGGCAAGGTCAAAGGCTGGAACCACGACAAACCGGCGGACGACTTCACGGTCGACCAGACTTTCCAGGCTGCCAGCAGCGAGCAATACGACGCGATCGTCCTGCCCGGCGGCGTGCAGAATTCCGACACCATCCGCATCGATCAGGACGCCCAGCACCTGGTCAAGACCGGCACCTCCGCCGGCAAGCCGATTGCGGTGATCTGCCATGGCAGTTGGCTGCTGATTTCGGCGGGGCTGGTCAATGGCAAGACCATGACCAGTTACAAGACGCTTAAGGATGATCTGGTCAATGCCGGTGCCAACTGGGTCGATCAGGAAGTGGTCAAGGACGGTCACTTGATCAGTAGCCGTCAGCCGGATGATATTCCGGCGTTCAGTCGTGAATTGATCGACGCCTTGTCGGCCTGATCCAAATCCACCATGAACCATTGTGGCGAGGGGATTCATCCCCGTTCGGCTGCGCAGCAGTCGCAAACCAGACAGCACGGTCTCCCTGAACACCCCTGCTGACTGATTTGGGACGGCTACGCCGTCCAACGGGGATAAATCCCCTCGCCACAGGACTTCTCTCCTTCAGCCATATGTCCATTCGCGGGCCAATCACCGGGCCCAACACGCTATACTCCCGCTCTTTTTCCCGGAGCGACGTCATGTCCCTGCCTAGCTTGCGCCTCAAAGCCAACGCCGACCGTCGCCTGCGCGCCGGTCACCTGTGGGTCTACAGCAACGAAATCGACGTGGCCGCCACGCCACTGCACGGCTTTAATGCTGGCGATCAGGCGATCCTCGAAGCTGCCGGCGGCAAACCGCTGGGCATCGTGGCCATGAGCCCGAACAATCTGATCTGCGCCCGCCTGCTGTCGCGCGACACTAAAGTTGCGCTGGACAAATCGCTGCTGGTGCATCGCCTGAACGTCGCCCTGTCGCTGCGCGAGCGTCTGTTCGACAAGCCTTTCTATCGCCTGGTCTACGGCGATTCCGATCTGCTGCCAGGTCTGGTGGTCGACCGTTTCGGCGACATCCTCGTGGTGCAGATTGCCTCGGCAACCATGGAAGCGCACAAAGACGACGTGATCGCCGCGCTGACCCAAGTGCTCAAGCCAAGCGGCATTCTGTTCAAGAACGACTCCGCTGCGCGTGACGCCGAAGGCCTCAACCGCTACGTCGAAACCGTGTTCGGTCTGGTGCCGGAGTGGGTCGCACTGGAAGAGAACGGCGTGAAATTCGAAGCCCCGGTCATTCAGGGTCAGAAAACCGGCTGGTTCTACGATCACCGCATGAACCGCGCGCGCCTGGCCCCTTACGCCAAGGGCAAACGCGTACTCGACCTCTATAGCTACATCGGTGGTTGGGGCGTACAGGCGGCCGCGTTCGGCGCCAGCGAAGTGTTCTGCGTCGATGCCTCGGCCTTCGCCCTTGACGGTGTCGAGCGCAACGCCGCGCTGAACGGTTTTGCCGACAAGATGACCTGCATCGAAGGCGACGTCTTTGAAGCCTTGAAAGAGCTGAAAGCCAGCGAAGAGCGCTTCGACGTGATCGTGGCCGACCCGCCAGCGTTCATCAAACGCAAGAAAGACATGAAAAACGGTGAAGGCGCCTACCGTCGTCTGAACGAGCAAGCCATGCGCCTGCTCAACAAGGACGGCATCCTGGTCAGCGCTTCGTGCTCGATGCACCTGCCGGAAGACGATCTGCAGAACATCCTGCTGACCAGTGCCCGTCACCTGGATCGCAACATCCAGTTGCTGGAGCGCGGCGGTCAGGGCCCGGATCACCCTGTCCACCCGGCCATTGCCGAAACTCGCTACATCAAGAGCATCACCTGCCGCCTGCTGCCTAACAGCTGATCAATGCGGATAACGGGGAGCCTGCAGGCTCCCCGTTTGCGCCTGGCCCTGGCATTCATTCGGCGCCTTTTACTCCTTCCGACGCTTACGACTTCCTACACTTGCCTTCCTATGGGCGTGCAGGATATTTCCTTACGTCTTTTAATTATTGAAACTTGCCCTACAAAGTCCATCTCCAGCTAAAGATTATTCCGACAAAATTACTGGAGCATTCCTACTTAATATCCACTTGCCAATAATCCATTACAAACTATTATGAAGTTGTCGCCACGAGGCGACTTAAACTTTCAACGAACAAGGAGTTCACATCATGAAAAAGATTTCTCTGGAAACCAACAAAATCGCAAACCTGGCTTTTCTGGTTGCTGCTAAAACCCGTTAAGTAAGTCAGGACGCTGGGGAGTGCCGGCAACTCAGCGTCCTTCCGACTTCAGCCAGAGTGAATAACCCCATGCACATCAATCCTTACCTGTTTATATTGCCGCGCTCGCCAAATCAAATAGTATGGAATTACAAAGAACATACTCAATATGAACTGGATATTAACTATTCATCGCGCCTCGCCCAACTAATAAACGATCCAGACTTGTTCGACACACACAACATAATAGACACACAATTACTCAGCGCGGGCATTCTAACCATTTCAAAAATCGACACCCCGCAATGGGGCTGGGATGAATTATCAAAGATCTATCATATCGGCACCCAAAACATTCCCTGCGAACACGCCCCTCAAAATATTCATGAGTGGTCCAGACAATATCTGGCGCACTGCAACGAAGTATTGGCTAGCCCGGCTCCCGCGACAGAACGCCCGCAGCATGAATCTGCACCGCGCATCGCCCTGCCCGTCCCCTGCGCATTGAGCAACGATAGCCTGAATAACGCGCTGCTCCAGCGAAAGACCTGTCGTTCCTTTACCGATGCAGCAATCACGCTCAGCGACGTCGGCACCCTGCTTTATCTTTCACTCGGTTATCTCCTCGAGCGCGACATTGATCGCGACGACACCATCGCCCAAGACCTCGGCGCACGTCGCAGCAGTCCCTCCGGTGGCGGTCTGAACGCATGCGAAGGCTTTCTGCTGGTGCAGAATGTCGAGGATCTGGAGCCCGGCATCTACGCCTATCACCCGGCGGAACACACCCTGAGCCGGGTTAATCCATTGCCACAAGCGGCACCGGGCGATTTGCTCGGCGGCCAGCATTTCATCAACAACCTGCCGCTGGGGTTGTTCATCACGGCCCGATTTGACCGGCTCTGGTGGAAGTACGAGCACTCACGGGCCTACCGCATGGCATTCGTCGAGGCCGGCCATCTGTCACAAACCTTTCAACTGGTTGCTACGGCGCTTGGCTTCAATACCTGGTTGACCGGCGCGTTTGCCGACAGGCAGGTCGAAACACTGCTCAAACTTGAGGAGAGCGCGGAACAGCCACTGTTCTTTGTCGGCTGCGGGAAAAGCGATGGACAGGCAATGTGCCAGGAAATGCGCGATCTGTTGCGTGAGGTCCAGACATGACCCTGCTGATCCCGGATCCGCACGAAGTACCGGTGTCATGGGCGCTCAAGTTCACCCTGGGGGACTGGGACAGTCGAGCCTCGGTACGCAGCAGCACCCACGACTATCAATTGCCGGACGATGTGCAGCAACAACTGCAAAGCCGCTACTGGTTCCCACCCGCCTTCCTGCCATATCTGGCTCACCCAGCGATTCAGGCCGCGGGGCGCGAGGTATTGCATCGGCTGACGGCCAATCACCTGGTGAATTTTCTCGACTACACCACGCTGCTCGAACACCGCATCGTCAATCGTGCGGTTGAAGTCATCGCGCATCGGGAGCTGCCCATTTACGTGCCGCTACCAATGAAACACGCGGCGCTGCAGCTCTACACCGACGAGGGTTACCACGCGCTGTTCTCCAATCGTCTCGCGGAGCAGATCGCCGGGCTTTACGGAATCACCGGACGGCCGACGATCCCCAAGCGCATCACCCGCATGAACGCACTGATCGCCCGTACCCCGGAGAAGAACCGTGCACTGGCATGGTTTCTGCTCGGCTTCGTCTCGGAGACCATCATTGCCCGAGAGCTGCTGGACATCTGCCGCGACACTCTGGTGTCCAGCGTGAACGACATGCTGCGCGACCATCTGGCCGACGAAGCCCGCCACAGTCGCTACTTTGCCGAAGTGTTCCACTACTGCTGGCTGTCCATGAACAGCCGCCAGCGCACGTTCGTGAGCAGAACACTGCTGGAGATCATCGGGATTTTCTTCGAGGTCGACGAACGCTGGCTGCAACAGAGCCTGCGTGGCGCGGGCATCGCGGACAGTGACGTGATGGAGATTGTCGGCAGCATGGCGACGGTGCAAGCCAACCGCGCGCGTGCACGATCAGGTTGCGTCGCTACGCTGGATGCATTGCGCAAGGCGGGATTTTTCGCCACGCCCCATAACCAGACACTTTTTGCCAAGGCAGGACTGATCGATGGATAAAGGAAAATCCGTGGCAACCGCCCGTCAACGTCGCGGGGCTGTCAGCCTGTTGCTCGCAATGGTGCTGCTCGGCGTGTTTCCACTGGATGTCCTGCTGCCTTCGTTTCCGGCACTGGCGGCGCACTTTCGCAGCACACCGGCGGACATCGCGCTGTCGATCAGTCTGTTCGCCGTAGGTATCGCGTTTGCCCAGGTGTTGATCGGCCCGCTGTCCGACGTGATCGGGCGCAAGGGCTTGTTGCTCGCCGGCATGAGCGTATCGATGCTCGGTGCCTTCGGTTGCGTGATAACCAGTGATTACACGCTGTTCCTGATGTTCCGGGTGGTACAGGCCGTGGGGTGCGGCTGCTTCGTGCTGTCCCAGGCACTGGTGCAGGATCTGTTCGAAGGTGAGGAGCGTGATCGACTGCGTATCCTGATGGTCACGGCTACCGGGATTTTCATCTCGGTATCACCGCTCGCCGGCACTTTTCTGCAAGCCACCCTCGGCTGGCGCGGCAGCTTCTGGGTGTTCACTGCGCTGGCTGCCGCGGTGTTGCTCAAGGCCTGGGTTTTCCTGGAGAACACCCGCCCCGCGGCCAGTGGCCCTCCCCTGAGTTTCCTCAGGGCCTATCGACGGGTGTTGGGAGATTTCGACTTCGTCGGCTACTGGCTGATTTCAGCCTTTGCGTTCGCCTGCCATTTCTCGTTTATCGTCATTTCACCGCTGATATTCATGGACCAGCTGCAATTGTCGGCCTATGACTTTTCGCTGATCCTGCTGGCGTATGGCGCCGCGTATGTCGTGGGGGGCATCATCGCCACCTTACTGAATCGACGTATCACGCCGGGCCGACAAATCATCACCGGGCTAAGCCTGATCCTGCTGTCGGGACTGGCGATGCTGTATCTGGCGGCCAACCATGTACTGGCCCCCGCGACGGTGCTGATTCCGATGCTGATCTGCACCGCCGGCACCACCATTGCGCGCCCGGCGGCCACCTCACGGGCCATGGGCCTGTTTCCCGAAAATGCCGGCACTTCAGCCTCGGCCGGCAGCACGATCATCTTCATCTGCGGCGGACTGATCAGTGCGTTGATCAGCCTCAGCCCGACCAATCTGCAATCGACGCTGGGCTACAGCTTCGTGCTGCTCAGCGGCATCGCGCTGATGCTCAGCAGCCGGATCAGCCAGCGCGCCAGGAACCTGCAGGCCATTGCGATCGCGCAGGCCGGTAGCGATTAAACCTGCCGGTCGTCATGCCACACGCACCGTCGGCACTGGAACAACGCTTTGCGCCATTCCCTCCAGACGCCAGCGGTGTAGAATCGCCTGATTCATCGCCATTCATCCCCCGGCGGGTTTATGAGCTCAGGCTGAGGCAAGCGGCGATCCCGCAAAGTCATCGGCAACTTCAGGACACACGGCCATTTCTGAGTGTTCCAGACGTCAATAGAAGCTCACTCCCCTTTGATACCTGATTAGCCGCCCGGAGTGCTCCATGCCAGATTACCGCAACATGGCCGGCGCCCGCGCACTGTGGCGTGCCACCGGGATGAAAGATGACGACTTCAAAAAGCCGATCATCGCCATTGCCAACTCCTTCACCCAGTTCGTGCCGGGCCACGTCCACCTGAAAGACCTGGGCCAGCTGGTTGCTCGCGAAATCGAGCGCGCCGGTGGCGTTGCAAAAGAATTCAACACCATCGCCGTGGATGACGGCATCGCCATGGGTCACGACGGCATGCTTTATTCGCTGCCGAGCCGCGAGATCATTGCCGACTCCGTCGAATACATGGTCAACGCCCACTGCGCCGACGCCATCGTCTGCATCTCCAACTGCGACAAGATCACCCCCGGTATGTTGATGGCTGCCTTGCGCCTGAACATTCCGGTGATCTTCGTTTCCGGCGGTCCGATGGAAGCCGGCAAGACCAAACTCGCTTCTCACGGCCTCGACCTCGTCGACGCCATGGTGATCGCCGCCGACTCCAGCGCTTCTGACGAGAAAGTCGCTGAATACGAGCGTAGCGCCTGCCCGACCTGCGGTTCGTGCTCCGGCATGTTCACCGCCAACTCGATGAACTGCCTGACCGAAGCCCTGGGCCTCGCACTGCCGGGCAACGGTTCGACCCTCGCCACCCACAGCGACCGCGAACAACTGTTCCTGCAGGCCGGCCGCACCATCGTCGAGCTGTGCAAGCGTTACTACGGCGAGAACGATGAATCGGTTCTGCCGCGCAACATCGCCAACTTCAAGGCGTTCGAGAACGCAATGATGCTCGACATCGCCATGGGCGGCTCGACCAACACCATCCTGCACTTGCTGGCGGCTGCCCAGGAAGCCGAGATCGATTTCGACCTGCGCGATATCGACCGTCTCTCGCGCAGCGTTCCACAGCTGTGCAAGGTTGCGCCGAACATCCAGAAGTACCACATGGAAGACGTGCACCGCGCTGGGGGTATCTTCAGCATCCTCGGTTCGCTGGCCCGTGGCGGCTTGCTGCACACCGACCTGCCGACCGTGCACAGCCGCAGCATGGAAGAAGCCATCGCCAAGTGGGACATCACCCAGACCACCGATGAAGCGGTGCATCACTTCTTCAAGGCAGGTCCTGGCGGCATCCCGACCCAGACCGCGTTCAGCCAGTCGACTCGCTGGGAAACTCTGGACGATGACCGTGAAAACGGCTGCATCCGCAGTTTTGAACACGCTTACTCGCAAGAAGGTGGCTTGGCCGTGCTGTACGGCAACATCGCCCTGGACGGCTGCGTGGTGAAAACCGCCGGTGTCGACGAGTCGATCCACGTCTTCGAAGGCAACGCGAAGATCTTCGAGAGCCAGGACAGCGCCGTACGCGGCATCCTCGCCGACGAAGTGAAGGCGGGTGACATCGTCATCATTCGCTACGAAGGCCCGAAAGGCGGCCCGGGCATGCAGGAAATGCTTTACCCGACCTCGTACCTGAAATCCAAAGGCCTGGGCAAAGATTGCGCCCTGCTCACCGATGGTCGCTTCTCCGGCGGCACCTCGGGTCTGTCCATCGGCCACGCCTCGCCAGAGGCTGCGGCCGGCGGCGCGATCGGTCTGGTGCAGGACGGCGACAAAGTGCTGATCGACATTCCGAACCGCTCGATCAACCTGTTGGTCAGCGACGAAGAACTGGCTGCACGCCGCGCCGAACAGGACAAGAAGGGCTGGAAACCTGTTGAAGTGCGTCCACGTAAAGTGACCACCGCGCTGAAGGCATACGCCCTGCTGGCGACCAGTGCCGACAAGGGTGCTGTGCGTAATAAAGCGATGCTCGACGGGCTGTAAGTCTTAGCTGCCGAAAAAAAAATGCCCCGCCAAGTGCGGGGCATTTTTTTGTCTGACACGAGCTACTGAACACTGTAAATCCCCTGTGGGAGCGAGCCTGCTCGCGAATGCGGTATGTCAGAAACGAAGATGGTGACTGACACAACGCATTCGCGAGCAGGCTCGCTCCCACATTCGATCTGTGTGGGTTACTGGATTTCTTCAGGCTTGACGATCACCCAGTTCTTGTCCGCCGTCACCGGCAAACCTTCCTTGGCCTGCGCTGCCGCGTGCTTGGCCATCATGCCGTTTAGCTGGGTCATGTATTTGTCCTTGCGGTTGATCCACAAGTGAATACCGCCCTTGGCCACATCGACATCGTGGAACAGCATGTAGCCGTCACTGGTTGGCGTATCGCCGCCTACCAGAACCGGTTTTTTCCACTCATCGATGTAGGTCAGAATCGCCGCGTGCTTGCCGGCCATCCAGGTCGCCGGGGTCCACAGGTACGGGGTCAATTCGAGGCCGAGGTTGGCCTTCTCGTCATACTTGCCGGCGGTGATCTGCTTGCGCGCGGTGGTCAGTTCGCCAGTCTTCGGATCCTTGAGCAGCAGCGACACACCGATGACGTTCTGCGGTTTGACGTTATAGCCGTACTTCGGATCGGCCGCGACCATGCGCACCAGTTCTTCGGAGGCGGCGGTCATCACGTAGACCTCGATGCCGTTCTCCATCAACTTGTTGTAGAGCTCTTGCTGACCGGTGAAGATCTTCGGCGGATTGACGTCGAGCTTCTTGACCACATCGCCTTCGTAATACGTCGCCGGCACCGGCTTGCCCGAGGCCATCAGCTCATCGACATAGCCTTTGAGTTCCTTGAGGGTGAAGCCGGAGAACACCTGCGCCACCCACGGGTAGCAGACCATATCGTCGATTTCGCACAGACGATAGTAGTAACTGAACAGGCTTTCCTTGTGGTCGGCGGTGTCCTTGAACGGCATCAGTTTCAGGGAAGGATCGAGTTTTTCGCGGGTGATCAGGCCCTTGTTTTCCATGAACGGCAGCAAGGATTCTTCAAGGTCGTAGCGGTAACTGGTGTTGTCCATGTCGAACACCGCGTAGTTACCCTTGTTGGCGTTGGCGGCGATCATCGCATCCAGTGCCTTGGCCTGATCGGCCGGCCAGTGTTTGAGGTCAGTGGCGAAAGCCTGACCGGCCAGGCCCAAACCTACCGTCAGTGCGACAGCCAGAAATTTCGGTGCGAATTTCATCGATGCTTTCTCCCTGAGCTAAAGACATCGACGCTAACAAATAAGTGTGACAGCCCTCGTCTGTCAGCGACTGTCCACGTCCCCATCGCGCCAGATGCATTGCCGAGAGCGACATCCGCTTATTCCAAAAGCGACTATCACCATACGTTTTTGGTATTAATTCATTGGAAATCAAACTGTTAGGCTTGCCGGTTCGCAGCAGCCCCGGAAGGCTGCTGGCAAAGTCTTTCCTGGAGATCTCATGAATCTACCGCTGATTCTCAACCTGCTGGTGTTCCTCGCCCTGCTCTTCGGTCTGGCGCAAACCCGCCACACTTCTTGGAGCCTGGCGAAAAAAGTCCTGCTCGCGCTGGTGTTGGGCGTAGCGTTTGGCGTGGCCCTGCACAGCGTTTACGGTGCCGGCAACCCGGTGCTGAAAGCCTCGATCGGCTGGTTCGATCTGGTCGGCAACGGTTACGTGCAGTTGCTGCAAATGATCGTCATCCCGTTGGTGTTCGCCTCGATCCTCAGCGCCGTGGCGCGTCTGCACAACGCTTCGTCGCTGGGCAAGATCAGCTTCCTGACCATCGGCACGCTGCTGTTCACCACAGCGATTGCGGCGCTGATAGGCATCGGCCTGACCAACCTGTTCGGCCTCACCGCCGAAGGTCTGGTCGCCGGCACGCAGGAAATGGCCCGTCTGCAAACCATTCAGAACGACTACGCCGGCAAGGTCGCCGACTTGAATGTGCCGCAACTGCTGCTGTCGTTCATCCCGCAAAACCCGTTCGCCGATCTGGCGCGGGCCAAGCCGACCTCAATCATCAGCGTGGTGATCTTCGCCGCGTTCCTGGGGGTTGCCGCGCTGCAACTGCTCAAGGATGACGTCGAGAAAGGTCAGAAAGTGATCAACGCCATCGATACCCTGCAAGCCTGGGTGATGCGCCTGGTGCGCCTGGTGATGAAGCTGACCCCGTATGGCGTGCTGGCGCTGATGACCAAAGTGGTCGCCGGATCCAACCTGCAAGACATCATCAAGCTCGGCAGTTTCGTGGTGGTCTCGTACCTCGGTCTGGGCCTGATGTTTGTTGTACACGGCTTGCTGGTGTCGGCGGCCGGGATCAACCCGCTGCGTTTCTTCCGCAAGATCTGGCCGGTGCTGACATTTGCGTTCACCAGCCGATCCAGCGCCGCAAGCATTCCGCTGAGCATTGAAGCGCAGACCCGTCGTCTGGGCATTCCGCAATCGGTGGCCAGTTTCGCGGCTTCGTTCGGTGCGACCATCGGCCAGAACGGTTGCGCGGGTCTGTACCCGGCGATGTTGGCGGTGATGGTGGCGCCGACCGTGGGCATCAACCCGCTGGATCCGCTGTGGATCGCGACGCTGGTGGCGATTGTCACGCTGAGTTCGGCCGGTGTGGCCGGCGTGGGTGGCGGTGCGACGTTTGCCGCGCTGATCGTGCTGCCGGCGATGGGCTTGCCGGTTTCACTGGTGGCGTTGCTGATTTCGGTCGAGCCGCTGATCGACATGGGTCGCACGGCGTTGAACGTGAGTGGTTCGATTACTGCCGGTGCGATTACCAGCCAGGTGATGCAGCAGACCGATAAAGAACTGCTGGATGCTGATGAGCATGCGGAGTTGGCGCAGGCTTAAGTAGCGCCTGAAAGACCGCTTTCGCGAGCGGGCTCGCTCCCACATTGGATCTGTGATCGACACAAATCCCCTGCGGGAGCGAGCCTGCTCCGGGCGGCGTTCCGACGAAGCTCTTAAGCTTTTTCCCAGACTTCGAAGTTGTACGCCGGTTTGTCGCCTTCAGCCGGATTCGGCACATTCGACACCAGTGTCCACTGGTTCAAATCAAACTCCGGAAACCACGCATCGCCTTCCGGGCTCAACGCTACACGGGTCAGATACAGACGATCCGCCTGCGCCAGCCCCTGCGCATATAACTGCGCGCCGCCAATCAGCATCAACTCATTGACGCCCTGCTCCTTCGCCCACTCTTCGGCGCGAACCACGGCAGCCTCCAGCGACGGATAAACCTCCGCACCTTCCAGTACCAGGTCTTGCTGACGGCTGACCACGATGTTCAACCGGCCCGGCAGCGGCCGACCGAGGGAATCCCAGGTCTTGCGACCCATGATGATCGGCTTGCCCAAGGTCGTGGCCTTGAAGTATTTGAAGTCCCCCGGCAGGTGCCAGGGCATGCTGTTGTCGACGCCGATCACGCGGTTTTCACCGAGGGCTGCAATCAGGCTGAGGGGGAGTGATTTAGTCATGCCGGCGAGGATACCAGAGCCTCGCTTGACCCGATAAGCGCCACAGCGGTTATGCTCACGGTTCAATTGAGCGACGGGATGCCGCGTGACACAACTGACTCCACTGCAAAACCTCTGGTTAACCGAAACCGTGCGCCTGCGCGAAGAACACGCAGGCCCCCTGGAAGATCTGGAAGCCAATCGTCTGGCCCGCGCGGCCGGCGGTGATCTGCCGAGCCGTATTCAGCGCCGTGCGCTGTGGCTGGCCGAGCGTGACGGATTGACCAACGCTCTCAAACACTGGCTGCAAGGCGCGCGTCTGGCGCTGGTGCTGCTGATGGTTTTCGCCGTGTTGAGCGGCGCCGGACTGGCCTTCGCCGCGCTCGGGCAAACCCCGGTCAATGTGTTCTGGGCCTTGGGCAGCCTGCTCGGGCTGAATCTGATTCTGCTGCTGAGTTGGGCGCTAGGGCTGATCTTTGCCGGCGAACACGGCGCCACCCTCGGGCGCCTGTGGTTATGGCTCAGCGAAAAACTTGCCCGCGATGCCAAAGCCGCGCAACTGGCGCCGGCCCTGCTGCTGATGCTGCAACGCAAGAAACTCAATCGCTGGGCCCTCGGCGCAATGGTCAACGGCCTGTGGCTGCTGGCGATGCTCAGCGCGTTATTGTTGCTGCTGACCCTGATGGCGACCCGGCGCTACGGCTTCGTCTGGGAAACCACCATTCTCAGCGCCGACACGTTCATCAACATGACCCAGGCCCTCGGCTCGCTGCCGGCGCTGCTCGGTTTCAATGTGCCGACGGTGGAAATGATCCGCGCCAGCGGTGACGGTGCGCTCGATATCGAAAGCGCGCGTCAGGCCTGGGCGACGTGGCTGGTGGGCGTGCTGGTGGTTTACGGCGTGCTGCCGCGCCTGCTGCTGGCGCTGTTGTGCTTCTGGCGCTGGAGCAGTGGCAAATCGGCGCTGCGCCTTGACCTGAACCTGCCCGGCTACGCCCAACTGCGCGAACGCCTGATGCCGACCAGCGAGCGCCTCGGTGTCACCGACGCGGCGCCCGAGCACCTGCACCGCGTCGAAAGCAGCGTCAGCGAACACGCCAGCGACGGCGCATTGCTGGTGGCGATCGAACTCGACGAGCAACGCCCATGGCCGCCCGCGTTGCCAAAGAACGTCAGCAATGCCGGCGTCCTCGACAGCCGCGAATCGCGTAACAAACTGCTCGAACAACTCAGCCGCTTCCCCCCGGCACGGTTGGCGATTGCCTGCGACCCACGGCGTTCCCCGGATCGCGGCAGCCTTGCGCTGATCGCCGAACTCGCACGCAACGCCAGCGCCACCCGCGTCTGGCTGCTACAGGCGCCACCTGGCGAAGCGCTGGACGCTGAACGCCTCGGTGACTGGCACATCGCGCTGCAACAGTTGGAGCTGCCATTTGCCGATAGCGCGCCGTTGAACTGGCTGGAGAACGGTCATGACTGATGCCTTCAAAGCACCGCTGAAACTCGCGGTGGTCGGCCACACCAACGTCGGCAAGACCTCGCTGCTGCGCACGCTGACTCGCGACGTTGGCTTCGGCGAAGTCTCACATCGGCCGAGCACCACCCGACATGTCGAGGGCGCGCGGTTGTCGGTGGATGGCGAGCCGTTGCTCGACCTCTACGACACGCCGGGGCTGGAAGACGCCATCGCCCTGCTGGATTTTCTCGAACGCCTGGAGCGTCCCGGCGAACGCCTCGATGGCCCGGCGCGATTGGCGCGGTTTCTCGACGGCAGCGAGGCGCGTCAGCGTTTCGAGCAGGAGGCCAAAGTGCTGCGGCAACTGCTCGCTTCCGACGCCGGGTTGTATGTGATCGACGCCCGCGAGCCGGTGCTGGCGAAATATCGTGATGAACTGGAAGTGCTGGCCAGTTGCGGCAAACCGCTGCTGCCGGTGCTGAACTTCGTCAGCAGCGCCAACCACCGTGAGCCGGACTGGCGCGAGGCGTTGGCGAGATTGGGCCTGCATGCGCTGGTGCGTTTCGACAGCATCGCACCGCCGGAGGATGGCGAGCGGCGACTGTATGAAAGCCTCGCGCTGCTGCTGGAAAATGCCCGGCCGCAACTGGAGCGGTTGATTGCTGATCAGCAGGCTCAGCGCCTCGCCCGTCAGCAAAGTGCAGCACGGTTGATCGCCGAACTGCTGATCGACTGCGCCGCGTGCCGACGCAGTGTGGTCAGCGAGGCCGAGCAGGAACAGCAAGCCATCAGCGAATTGCGCAAGGCTGTGCGTCAGCGTGAGCAGAAGTGCGTCGAGGCGTTGCTCAAGCTCTATGCGTTCCGCCCGCAGGATGCAGCGGCCAGTGATTTGCCGTTGCTGGATGGGCGTTGGGGCGATGACTTGTTTAACCCGGAAACCTTGAAGCAACTCGGTGTGCGGGTGGGCGGCGGGATCGCTGCCGGGGCTGCTGCCGGGGCGGGCGTCGATTTGCTGGTGGGCGGAATCACCCTCGGTGCTGCCGCGTTGGCGGGTGCGATTGCCGGTGGCGCGCTGCAAACCGCACGCAGTTATGGCAGCCGCTTGCTGGGCAAGATCAAGGGGCAGCGGGAATTGACGGTGGACGATGGGGTGTTGCGGCTGTTGGCGTTGCGGCAGCGGCAGTTGCTGTTGGCGCTCGATCAGCGCGGGCATGCGGCGATGGATGCGGTTCAGGTGGCGACACCGCAGGACAAGACCTGGCGTGAGGGCAAGTTGCCTGAAGCGTTGAGCAAGGCGCGGGCACATCCGCAGTGGTCGTCGCTGAATCCGCACGCGAAGTTGAATCAGGCTGAGCGGCAGGAGCAGATTGAGTCTTTGGCCAAGGATTTGTAGCGGCTGATCTGGCGCTATCGCGAGCAGGCTCACTCCTACAGTGGATCGCGCTCACCTTGTAGGAGTGAGCCTGCTCGCGATAGCCGCACCTCGGTCCAAAGACTCAAGCAGCAAGAAGTCGCACCGCTTTCTCCTTCAATACCCCAAGATCAATCACCGGCACCGCCGTCTCCTTCGCCAACTCATCCCACTGGCGCATCCGCAGACTGACGGCACACAAGGGATCACGCTCGAAAGCATCCGCCTCAGCCTCCGTCATCACCCCGCCCTGATAGTCCAACGTCCTGCGACTCGCCTCACTCAACCGCTCGAAATACCCCGGCTCACGCAAGGTCAGATAGCGCTTGGCCTGCACGTGATACTCCACCAACCGCGCCATCCGCTCGCCGAATCCCGCCTCACGCAAATACTCCGCGCCAAGCCGTTCATGGCTGACCACACCATAGCCGCCCATGTTCTCCGCGCCCTGGGCACACAAATGGCCGATGTCGTGGAAGAACGCCGCCAGCACCACTTCATCATCAAACCCTTCAGCCATCGCCAACTGCGCAGCCTGAGACATGTGCTCGATCTGCGACACCGGCTCGCCGATGTAATCGCTGCTGCCAAAGCGTTCATACAGGGCAAACACCCGATCAACGACCTGCGCGTGCCCCGCCATCACATTTCCTCCAGCAACTGCGCCACATTGCGCTCGGCCATCGCCGGGCCGACGCTCATGCCGACACCAGTGTGCATCAGCGCCACACTGAGCCCCGGTGCCGGGCGCAAGAATGAAAACGGCCCCGGCCCCCGGGAACCATAGACACCCTGCCAACGCTCGACCACTTGCACCTTGCAGCCCAGCGTCTGCTCGGCCAGTTCAATCATCCAGTCATCCACTCGCTCGGCGTTGAACGGTGACGGATCGCTGCCGTAGTGATGTGAATCACCAATGATCAATTCGCCGTACGGGGTCGGGCTGATCAGCAAATGAATGCCGTTTTCATGCAGGTGCGGTTGTTCACGCAGGATCTGCGCCTGCACTGCCGCCGCCTCTGGCAAATCGGCGAAGGCGCCGTAATGCACGCAACTCAGGCCGGTAAGCAAGGCGTGTTGCAAATTCAGTTCGACTTGCGGTTTGGCCCGGAGCATTTGCAGGCGGCAGATTTGTGGGTCGAGTGCGGCAATCGGCTCGGCCAGCAGGGTCTGATAATCGTGGCCGGAGCAGACGATGATTTGCTCGGCGGTGAAGATCCCGGCCGTGCTGTGCAGGCGCCCCGGTTCGACATCGCGCACCAGCGTGGAGAAGTGAAACTCGACGCCGAGGTCGCGGCGCAGGTAATCGATCAGCGCCGGAATCGCTTCACGCGAGTACAACTGTTGATCATCCATGCCGTGGAGTGCGGCGCGGTGATGGCTGAACTGGCCGTGGTACAGATCGCGCAATGCGGCGCCGCGCAGCAAGTCCACGTTGTAACCGTGTTCCACGGCGCGGCCGGCGCAGAAGGCCTCAAGCAAGTGCTCTTCGGCTTCGGTTCGGGCGAACAGGTACGAGCCGTTGCGCTTGATTTTCAGGCCGGCGAGTTGCGCCCAGTCGCCCCATATCTCGCGGCTGGCCTTGGCCAGTTCGAGCATCGGGCCGGGTGGCTGGCCAGTGACCAGTGCCTGACCGAAGTTGCGCACCGAAGCGCCGAGGGGCGTGGCGGTACGTTCGAAAACCGTAACCTTCAGGCCGCGCTTGGCGGCGGCGTAGGCGTGGGAGAGGCCGAGAATGCCGGCGCCGATGATGAGCAGGTCTTGGTGTTGTGTCATTTAGAGGTGCTCTGAATGAGAGACCGCTTTCGCGAGCAGGCTCGCTCCCACAGGGGATTTTTGGTGCCCACGGACTTTGTGTTCACTGAAGATCCAATGTGGGAGCGAGCCTGCTCGCGAAGGGGCCCTGTCAGTCAATAAAGATCTTACTTGGCCACGACTTTCTCGGACTTGCCGTCATAGCGCTTGCGCCACTCGGTGAGGATCTCGTCGCGGTTCTTCGAGGCCCAGGCAAAGTCGTTCTTGATCAAACGCTGCTCATAATCCGCCGGCAATTCAGTCTGCGGTTTGGCGATGCCTGGTTGGGCGAGAACGGCGAAGTTCTCTTTGTACAGATCCATCGCTTCGGCGCTGGCGGAGAAGTCGGCGAGTTTCTTCGCGGCTTCTTCATGCGGCGTGCCTTTGATCACGGCGGTCGCTTCGATCTCCCAGCCCAGGCCTTCCTTCGGCAGGATGATGTCCAGAGGCGCACCTTGACGCTTCAGCTGTACCGCCGGGTATTCAAAGGAAATGCCGATCGGGAACTCCCCCGCCGCCGCCAGTTTGCAAGGCTTGGAACCGGAGTGAACGTATTGGCCGATGTTCTGGTGCAGGCCGTCCATGTAAGCCCAACCCTGCTTTTCGCCGAAGGTTTGCAACCAGGCGCTGACGTCGAGGAAACCGGTGCCGGAGGACGCCGGGTTCGGCATGACGATCTTGCCTTTGTACTCAGGCTTGGTCAGATCCTGCCAGCTCACCGGTTTGCTCAGACCCTGCTTCTCGGCCTCGACGGTGTTGAAGCAAATGGTTGCGGCCCACACATCCATACCGACCCAGGCTGGCGGGTTGGCGGCGTCGCGGTAGTTCGCGCCGATCTTGCCCAGGTCCTTCGGCGCGTAGCTTTGCAGCATGCCTTGCTGATCGAGGATCGCCAGGCTGGAAGCGGCCAGGCCCCACACGGCGTCAGCTTGCGGGCGGGCCTTTTCGGCCAGCAGTTTGGCGGTGATGATCCCGGTGGAATCGCGCACCCACTTGATCTCGACGTCCGGGTTGGCCTTTTCGAAGGCTTCTTTGTAGGACTTGAGTTGTTCGGCTTCGAGGGCGGTGTACACCGTCAACTCGGTTTTTGCCGCAAAGGCATTCAGGCTGAAAGTAGCGAGCACAGCAGCGGCCAGGGCCATAGGCTTGAACATGATCGTTTTCCTGTCTTTTGAGTTGAAGGGCAGTTGAAGGTGCAAATCAGTGACCGGGCGCGGTTTGCCGCCAGGCCTGGGAACGGCGCAGCAAGCCGCGCGAAGCCCACGCCAGCAGCAAGGACACGCCCGCCGAGGTGAACAGAATCAGGGTCGACATCGCCGCCGCGCCGCCGACGTTGCCGGCGTCATCCATGTTCAGCACCGCCACCGCCGCGAGGATGGTGTCGGGGCTGTAGAGGAAGATCGCCGCCGACACGGTGGTCATCGCCGAGACGAACAGGTAGCGCACGATGTCGAGCAGCGCCGGCAGGCAGATCGGCACGGTCACGCGCAGGTAATGCCGGTACAGCGGCGCCTTGAGCGACAGCGCGGCGGCTTCGAACTCGGCGTCGAGCTGACGCAGCGCGGTGGTCGCGGTCATTTGTGCGGTGGTCAAATAATGCGCAATGGTGCAGACGATCAGCAGCGTCATCGTCCCGTACAGCACGTGCAGCGGGTTGCCGGTCAGGTTGAAAAAGAAGACATAACCCAGACCGAGCACCAGCCCCGGCACCGCCATCGGCACAAAACTGAGCATGCGCAGGGCCAGGTTGAGGCCACGTTGGGTGCGGGTCTTTTCCATCAGATACGCGCCAGTGAAGATCAGCACACTGCCGATCAGCGCCGTGCCCAGCGCCATCTTCAAACTGTTGCTGTAGGCCAACCATCCACCGCCGGCGGTTTCGTTGAACTGGTAGTGGTTAAGCGACAGCGACAGGTTGTACGGCCAGAACTTCACCAGCGACGAAAACACCGCCATGCCGAACACCAACAGCAACGCCGCGCAGATCAGCAGGACGATCACCAGATAACAGCCATCGCGCAGTTTCGACGGCGCCGGTTTGAACACCTGAGCGCGGCCACTCATGGAATCGCCGTGACGTCGGCGCAACCAGGCATCGACGCCGAAGCTGAACAGCGCTGGCACCAACAGCACCATGCCGATCAACGCGCCGCGACCGAATTGCTGCTGGCCGACCACGGCTTTGTAGGCTTCCAGCGCCAGCACCTGATAGTCGCCACCGACCACCACCGGCACGCCGAAATCGGTGATGGTCAGGGTGAACACCAAACAGAACGCGGCGAACACAGCCTGCCGGGTTGCCGGCCAAGTGATGCTGCGAAACGCCTTGGCCGGGCTGGCGCCCATGCTCGACGCCGCATCGAACAGCCGCGCATCGGCCAGCGACAGCGCCGAGAGCAAAATCATCAGCGCATGGGGAAAGGTGTAAATCACCTCACCCAGCACAATCCCCCAGAAGCCGTAGATGTTGTCCGAGAGCAACCCGCGCAACATGCCCTGATTGCCGAACAGATAAACCAACGCAATCCCCGGCAGCATCGATGGCGCCATCAGCGGCAGCAGGGAAATCCCGCGCCAGATGCCCTTGGCCGGAATCAACGTGCGTTGCAGGGCGTAGGCAAACAGATAGGCCAGCGGTACGACGATGGCCGCAACGCTGAGGGAAACTTTCAGGCTGTTGCCGAGCAGCCAGTGGAAATTCTCGCTGGTCACCAGCTCCTTCGCCGCGACCCAGCCACCGCCCTGCCCCGCTTCGCTGCTGAAGCCACGCCAGAAGATCGCCAGCAACGGCAACAGCACCGCAACGCCGAGCAACACCAGCAGCAAGAGTTTGCCGCCGACCACAAAAATCCGGTCGCCGACTTCGGCACGGGAAGTCTGCCGCACCTGCTTGTGCGGTAGCGGCAGCGCGAGGTTGCTGTTCATCAGGCAAACACCTGCAGGCTGCGCGGCGGCAACGCGACCATGATCTGCTGGGCGCCGAGGCGCGGCATGGCTTCTGGCGCCAGTTCGGCGAGTAGCGCGTGGCCCGGCAGTTGATCGAGTTCGAAGCTCATACGGCAGCGATTGCCGAGGAAGGTGATCTCGCGCACCTTGGCCGGGAACAGGTTTTCCTCATGCACCAGCGGATTGACGCTGATCGCTTCCGGGCGGCAGAACAGTCGACCCGAGGCGCCGCTGACGCTGCCATCAGCCAGACGCACATCCATCCCGCCAACCCGGGCGTGGCTGTCGCTGCTGCGCTGGAATGGCAGCCAGTTGCCCTGACCGACAAACTCCGCCACAAACGGCGTGGCCGGGCGGTTGTAGATTTCCTGCGGGGTGGCGTACTGCTCGACGCGGCCGTTGTTCATCACGGCGATGCGGTCGGCCATCAGCATGGCTTCGTCCTGATTGTGCGTGACCATCAGGGTGGTGATGCCGAGGTTACGTTGCAGTTGACGCAGTTCGGTACACAGATGCTCGCGCACCCGGGCGTCGAGGGCCGACATCGGTTCATCGAGCAACAACAGCGACGGTGCCGGCGCCAAGGCACGGGCCAGTGCAACCCGTTGCTGTTGGCCGCCAGACAACTGGCCCGGGTACTTTTTCTCACTGCCGGTGAGGCCGACCAGCTCAAGCATCTCACCCACCCGGCGGCGCACTTCATCGCGACCGCTGCCGGCGAGGCCGTAGGCAATGTTCGCTTCGACGGTCAGATTGGGGAACAGCGCGTAGGACTGGAACAGAATCCCGTAGTCCCGGGCTTGCGGGGCGAGGTGCGAGACGTCGCGGGCGCCGAGGTACAACTCGCCGCTGTCCTGTTTTTCCAGCCCGGCGATGCAGCGCAGCAGCGTGGTTTTACCGCAACCCGAGGGGCCGAGCAGACAGACCAGCTCACCGGCCGCGACGTCGAGGGAGACGTTATCCAGCGCAGTGAACGCGCCAAAGCGCTTCTGCACGCCGCGCACTTTCATCGGCGCACCGGGGTTGGTCAGGGCAGTTGCGATTGCAGGATTCATGGGACAGACCTCATCAAGCAGATGAGGCCAATCCTAGAGTTGTAATGCGTCCGTCATGTGGCAGTGAGGCAAAAACGGCTGATAGTGGTATTCGGGGATTTGGGTTCACCCCCGATCATATGAAAACCCCAGACCGGGTAAGCCCGGCCAACCGCACTCAGCGGCACCTGCACAGGCGCCGCTGAGTGCGTTGATCACTCCGTCGGCACTAACTTATCCAACACCCGATTGACCGCCAGCTCTGCCAGCATCACCACTTGGGCGATGCCTTGCAGGGTTTTGCGGTGCGTGCCTTCAACCATTGCCACATGGTTGTGCAGCAACACGATGGCCGAGCCGAGGGTTTCACTGGCGTCCGCGATCAGGGATTCGGTGTCAGCCTCGGGGTGCGCCATGTACAGCGTGTTGGGTTTGTAAGGTGCGGCCATGATGGCTGCAGTTGGCGGGCCGAGATAGTGGTCGAGGGCGCGCTCGGCGGCTTCGTGGAATTTCTTTGAATCGGGCGATTCGTAGGGGGAGCCCGGGTCGGTGACCGGCGGGTTTGGCGTTGGTTTGAACATTGAGTCTTGCTCCAGAAGAGCCGCAGCCATCTCGCTACTAAACGAAAGGGGTGGCAGCTGTGCGCAAGTTAGTAGACCGGCAGAAGACTCAAGATCCGGCGCACCCGAAGATGCCATGCGCACAGCCACCATCAAATGCAAGCGAACGCCCGACTGGATGATACTTGTGCAACCGTAAGTCTACTGAACCGGGCTACTAAACCCGATCACTGGGAATCAGTGATGCGAACCAAGTTACGCAGCCCGCCCAAGGCGCACAAGCCGGCGGATTCTGGTGCATGCGTAGGCAGCGGCGCAAGGATTTGTAGGCTGTCGGGCGTAACACCGAGTGTCTTTAAACACCTGTGCTGGAAAGGGTTTATTGCACGACAGGGATTGTGGATTTGCCTGTCGGAGTTTGCTGCGGCGACTGACGCCTTCGCGAGCAGGCTCGCTCCCACAGGGGATTTTGGGTGTTTACAAATTATGTGTTCACCACAGACCCTAGGTGGGAGCGAGCCTGCTCGCGAAGAGGCACGGCCATTCACCGCAGCATTCAGGCCGGAGACATCTCCTGCGCCAACCCCAAAAACGCTGCCGGCAACCGCGCACTCTTGCGCTCCTTGAGGCAATACAGATACTCAGGAATCTGCGGTGCATTCTCGATGGTCAGCACGCGTAACTGCGGATCATGCGGCACTTCCTGGCGGGCAATGATGCTGATGCCGATGTTGCGCAGCACCGCCTCACGAATCGACTCGCGGCTGCCGATCTCCAGCAACGGGCCGAAACTCACGCCCGCGCCAGCCAGTAGCTCTTCGGTCAACCGCCGCGTGGTCGAACCGGTTTCGCGCATCAGCAAGGTATGCCCGGCCAGTGCGTTCAACGTCACATGCTCATGCGCCGCCAACGGATGATTGCGATGCACTGCCAGCACCAGCGGATCGGTGCCGAGCACCCGGCGAATCAGCCGCGCGTCATCGAGCAACTGCGATGACGCGGCGACGTCCACCCGGTAATCCTCAAGCGCTTCCAGCACCTGCTGCGAGTTGCCGATTTCCACCGACACTTCCACTTGCGGCAGGCGTTCGCGAAAGGTCTTCACCAGATCAAGGATGTAATACGGCGCGGTGGCGGCGATGCGCAGCGTCCCTTGCACCTGGCCGCTGTTGCGCAGGAAGAACTCGATATCGGCCTCCTGCTGCAACAGCGCCTTGACCATCGGCAGCAACCGCGCGCCTTCGTCGCTGACGCTGAGGCGGCGACCGCCCCGGTAGAACAGCTCTACCGAATACTGGCTTTCCAGATTGCGGATCTGCGTGGTCACGGTCGGTTGGCTGAGGCCGAGTTTCTTCGCCGCCAGGGTGATGCTGCCCAAGCGGGCCACCATGTAAAACGCCTTCAGCTCGGCACTCAGCACAACCGTCCCTCTCGTTTATTTGCGCAGCAGGCGCAAACCGTTAAACACCACCAACAGGCTCACGCCCATGTCGGCAAACACCGCCATCCACATGGTGGCGAGTCCGGCGAAGGTTACTCCAAGGAAGATCGCTTTGATCACCAGTGCCAACGCGATGTTTTGTTTCAGGATGCTCGCGGTATCGCGCGACAGGCTGATGAATGCCGGGATCTTGCGCAGATCATCGTCCATCAGGGCGACATCAGCGGTTTCAATCGCAGTATCGGTACCGGCGGCGGCCATGGCAAAACCGATCTCGGCGCGGGCCAGCGCCGGGGCGTCGTTGATGCCGTCGCCGACCATGCCGATGCGATGACCTTTACCGTAAAGCTCTTCAATGGCTTGCAGCTTGTCGGTCGGCAGCAAGTCACCCTTGGCTTGGTCGATGCCGACCTGCGCGGCAATCGCCTGCGCGGTGTGGACGTTGTCACCGGTCAGCATCAGGGTTTTCACGCCCAGTGCATGCAACTGACGGATCGCCTCGCGGCTGGTCTCCTTAACGGTGTCGGCCACAGCAAACAACGCCAGCGGGCCGGACTTGTCGAGCAGCAACACCACGGACTTGCCCTGTTTCTCCAGCGCAAAGAGCTTTTCTTCCAGTGCCGGCGAGCACAGGCCCAGCTCTTCAACCAGGCGATGGTTGCCCAAGTGATAGGTCTGGCCGTTGATATCACCCTTCACGCCACGCCCGGCCAGCGCTGCGAAGTTATCCACAATCAGCGCGGCGAAGTTTTTATCCACAGCATTCTTAGCGATGGCCAGCGAGACCGGGTGGTCGGAGCGACCGGCCAGTGCGGCAGCAATTGCCGGGGCCGTGGCGTCGGCGGTCGGGTCGAGGGACAGGTAGTCCGTCTGCACCGGTTTGCCGTGGGTGATCGTCCCGGTTTTATCCAGCGCCAGATAGTCGAGCTTGAAACCGCCCTCCAGGTACACGCCGCCCTTGACCAGAATGCCTTTGCGCGCCGCCGCCGCGAGGCCGCTGACGATGGTCACCGGAGTGGAAATCACCAAGGCACATGGGCACGCGACCACCAGCAACACCAGCGCGCGGTAGATCCAGTCGAACCACACGGCGCCCATAAACAGCGGCGGAATGATCGCCACGGCCAGGGCCAACACGAACACTACTGGGGTGTAGATGGTCGAGAATTGATCGACGAAGCGCTGGGTCGGTGCGCGGGCGCCTTGTGCCTGTTCGACGGCGTGGATGATCCGCGCCAGGGTCGAGTTGTTCGCCGCCGCGGTGACCGCGTATTCCAGCGAACCGGCCTGGTTGATGGTGCCGGCGAAGACTTTGTCGCCCACGGCTTTCTCAACCGGCAGGCTTTCACCGGTGATCGGCGCTTGGTCGATGGTCGAGTTGCCGCTGACGACTTCGCCGTCCAGTGCAATGCGCTCGCCGGGTTTCACCCGCACGCGGGCACCGAGTTCGACGACTTTCACGTCCTGTTCGAGCCAAGTGCCGTCGGCCTGCTGGACGGTGGCCTGTTCCGGGGTCATCTGCATCAACCCGCTGATGGCGTTGCGGGCTCGGTCCAGCGAGCGCGCCTCGATCAACTCGGCCACGGTGAACAGGAACATCACCATCGCGGCTTCCGGCCACTGGCCGATGAGGATGGCACCGGTCACCGCGATGCTCATCAGCGCATTGATGTTGAGGTTGAGGTTCTTGAGGGCGATCCAGCCCTTTTTGTAGGTGGTCAAGCCGCCACTGAGGATCGACACCAGCGCAATGATCGCCACCACCCAGGTCGGCGCGGCGTTGGTGAAGTGGATGACTTCCGCCACCAGAGCACCGACGCCGGACAACGCCAGCGGCCACCAGTGTTTTTTCACTGGCGCGGGGGCCGGAGCTTCGACGCCAGCCTCCAACGGCTCGGCGTGCATGCCGAGGGATTTGATCGCCTCGGTGATCGGCTCGGTGCCCGCCAGCGTGTGGGTCACGCCGAGTACGCGGTTGATCAGGTTGAACTCCAGTTGCTCAACGCCCGCCAGTTTGCCGAGTTTGTTCTGGATCAGCGTCTGCTCGGTCGGGCAGTCCATCGCCTCGATGCGGAAACTGCTCAGCCGGGCGTCCGCGCTTTTCGCCTCGCTCAGTTGCACCAGCGCAGGCGCGGTCGCTTTCGTCGAGCAGCATGAATCTGCGCTCGTTTGAACTGGCGCAGGCGCAGCGGCTTTCGACCCGCAGCAGGAATCGCCGCCATGGTCGTGCTTATGCACAGGCTGCAATTTTGGGCTGTGGTTATGATCGTGCCCGTCGCCGGGCTTGTGGGTGTGCTGGGAATCGCTCATTGGTCGCGTCCATGAAGGTGCCTGTTGCCAAGTAAAGACCCTGTAGCCACTATAGGGTCAAGCACCCTTTTGGAGATTGTCGTCATGAAGATCGGAGAACTGGCCAAACTGACCGATTGCGCCGTGGAAACCATCCGCTACTACGAGCGCGAAAACCTGCTGCCGGAACCGGCCCGCAGCGACGGCAACTACCGCGTCTACACCCAGGCCCACGCCGAACGCCTGACCTTCATCCGCAACTGCCGCACCCTCGACATGACCCTCGAAGAAATCCGCAGCCTGCTGGCCATGCGTGACAGCCCGCAGGATCAATGTGAAAGCGTGAACACGCTGATCGACGAGCACATCCAGCATGTGAAGGCGCGGATTGATGGGTTGTTGGCGTTACAGACACAGTTGCTCGACCTGCGCCAACGCTGTGGCGAAGGGCCGGGGGCCGATCAATGCGGGATTTTGCAGCGGCTGGAAGTGAGTGGCGGGGTGGTGGCGACGGAGGTTGAGCATTCCCATGTGGGCCGTAGTCACGGCCACTGAGCCTTACACAAAACCAAATGTGGGAGCGAGCCTGCTCGCGAAAGCGGTGTATCAGTCGACATCTTTATGACTGACACGCCCTCTTCGCGAGCAGGCTCGCTCCCACAGGGGTTTTGTATTGTGCCTCAGACCGCCATCGGCGCGGTCATTGGCGCGTGGTGCTCGTAGCCTTCCAGCGAAAAGTCGCTCGGCTCGACCAGTTCCAGCCGTGGAACAGAATGCGGCGGCTGCCCGGGTCGTTGATGATCGTGTCGACGCACTGGCGAACCTGATCGATGGCTTTGTAAAGCACCACGTAGGCCTGACCGTCTTCTTCGCCTTGAGCGATCTGCTTGTAACCGTTGCTCAACGTTTGTTCGATGGCCGCTGTGTTGCTCAGCGGGATCTGCTTGTACGCCGGCCATTTGCGCCATTGCACGCCGTAGATTTCGCCGAGATCGTCGTCGCCCTGACGGAACGGGTTGGCCAGCCACTGGGCGTTTTCGTTGGCGTTCTGGTCCCAGACCTTGCAGCCCAGCTCACGGAATTCAGCGGCGTTGTTCACGCCACGCAGAAAGCCGCACATCTCGCCGATGGCCGATTTGAAGGCCATCTTGCGGGTGGTGATCGCCGGGAAACCTTCCTGCAGATCGAAACGCAGCATCGCCCCCGGAAAACTGATGGTGTTGATGCCGGTGCGGTTGGCCTGTTTGGTGCCGTTCTGGATGACGTGCGAGACCAGTTCGAGATATTGCTTCATGAGTTACCTGTGTCCTTTGAGCCCCGGCGTCGCGCGCCGGGGTTCGTAGTTTAAGCCGTCGGAGCGAGCGGTGCCGCCGGCGCGCGACGATAGGCCAGCCAGATCAGGAACAGCCCGCCGATGATCATCGGCACGCACAGCACCTGGCCCATGGTCAGCCAGTTCCAGGCCAGATAGCCCAGTTGCGCGTCCGGGACGCGGACGAACTCGACGATGAAACGGAAGATGCCGTAGAACAGCGCGAACATGCCGGAAACCGCCATGGTCGGGCGCGGTTTGCGCGAGAAGATCCACAGGATCAGGAACAGCGCCACGCCTTCGAGCGCGAACTGATACAGCTGCGACGGGTGACGCGGCAGTTGCGCGGGGTCGCTGAACGGCGGGAAGACCATGGCCCACGGCACGTCAGTCGCCTTGCCCCACAATTCGGCGTTGATGAAGTTACCGATACGTCCGGCGCCCAGACCGATCGGCACCATCGGCGCGACGAAGTCCATCAGCTGGAAGAACGACTTGCCATTGCGCTTGCCGAACCACAAGGCCGCCAGCATCACACCGATGAAGCCGCCGTGGAACGACATGCCGCCCTTCCACACTTCGAAAATCAGCGTCGGGTTGGCCAGGTAAGCGCTCAGGTCGTAGAACAGCACATAGCCCAGACGTCCGCCGACAATCACGCCCATCGACAGCCAGAAGATCAGATCGGAGAGCTTCTCCTTGGACCAGGTCGGGTCGAAGCGGTTGAGCCGGCGCGACGCCAGCAGCCACGCACCGCCGATGCCGATCAGGTACATCAGGCCGTACCAGTGGATTTTCAGCGGACCGATGGCCAGGGCCACCGGGTCGATCTGCGGGTAAGGCAGCATTGCGACTCCTCGTTAGAGTTGAAAGCAGAATTCCCGGGCGACGCTGCCACCTCAGGATTAAGTCAGGATTGCGACGCGATCAAAGCAAAAAGCTTAAACCCACGGTGAACAGCAAAGCGGCGAACAGTCTTTTCAGCAAGCGCGGCGACAATTTGTGCGCCAATCGCGCGCCGATACGGGCGAATACCATGCTGGTCAGAGCGATGCCCAACAGCGCCGGCAAATAGACAAAACCGAGACTATGGGCCGGCAGCAACGGATCATGCCACCCCAGAATCATGAAACTTAATGCACTGGCCAAGGCGATCGGCAAACCGCAGGCCGAAGATGTCGCCACGGCCTGCTGCATCGGCACGCTGCGCCAGGTCAGGAACGGCACGGTCAGCGAGCCGCCGCCAATGCCGAAAATCGCCGACGCCCAGCCAATCACACTGCCGGCCACGGTCAGACCGAGTTTGCCCGGCACGGTTCGGCTGGCCTTGGGTTTGACGTCCAGCGCCAACTGCACGGCGATCACCAGGGCGAACACACCGATGATTTTTTGCAGGTTGGGCCCGGAAATCGCTTCGGCCGTCAGCGCACCAAAACCGGCGCCGAGCAAAATGCCCACGGTCATCCACATGAAGATCGGCCAGCGCACCGCGCCGCGACGATGGTGCTCACGCACCGCGTTGACCGAGGTGAAGATGATCGTCGCCAGCGACGTGCCCACCGCCAGGTGGGTGAGAATCGACTGGTCAAAGCCCTGCAAGGTAAAACTGAACACCAGCACCGGGACAATGATGATCCCGCCACCGACCCCGAACAGCCCGGCCAGCACGCCCGCACAGGCGCCCAGCGCCAGATAGAGCAGAAATTCCATGACCGTCTCCCAGACGCATCCCCAAAACCGGAGCGGCATGGTAACGGATGCATGGCCTCCTGCTCCACTTGCGATGGATGCACGGACGCCGGATGCGTAGAGTGGGCAAAAAACACACAAGGACCACCTTATGTGCCTGATTGTTTTTGCCTGGCGCCCGGGCCATGCCCAGCCGCTGATCGTCGCGGCCAACCGTGACGAGTTCTACGCCCGGCCGAGCCTGCCGCTGGCGCAATGGCCGGAAGCGCCGCAGGTGCATGCCGGGCGTGATCTTGAGGCCGGTGGGACCTGGCTGGGGATTGGCGCCAATGGGCGTTTTGCCGCACTGACCAATATTCGTGATCCGCATCAGCCGCCGGCGCGCAAATCGCGGGGTGAGTTGGCGGCGCGGTTTCTCACCGGTGATCTGTCGATTGATGATTATTTGATCGATGTGGTCGGTCGCTCGCCGGAATACGCCGGGTTCAATCTGCTGCTCGGCAACAGCCATGAGCTGTGGCATTTCAATGCGCGGATGTCGGAGCCGGTGATGCTCGCGTCGGGTGTCTACGGGTTATCCAATGCCGGGCTGGATACGCCGTGGCCGAAGTTGCTCAAGGCCAAGGCCGCGTTGAGCGCAGTGCTTGAAGATCCGCAGCCTGAACGCTTGATGGGATTGTTGAGCGATGCGCAGACGGCGCCATTCAACGAGTTGCCAGATACCGGCGTGGGGCTGGCAACTGAATCATTGCTGTCGAGTGTGTTTATTGCCAGCCAGAGTTACGGGACGCGGGCGAGTACGGCGTTGATTGTGCAGGCGGATGGGACGCGGCGGATGGTGGAGCGCAGTTTTGGGCCGTATGGCGGGCATTTGGGGGAAGTGGAGATCATCATTTAGTGGTGCTCGAACTTACGCCTTCGCGAGCAGGCTCGCTCCCACACTGGATCTGTGATCGACACAAATCCCCTGTGGGAGCGAGCCTGCTCGCGAAGGGGCCCTAAGGGTGTTAGAGGGCTTTGTTGACCGCCGGCGGATTGATCTTCGACAACCCAAGGTTCTTCAGCGCCAATTGCAGCGAGCTGTGGATAACTTGCGGGTTATCGATGGTCATCAACTCCGCCAGCAATTCCTTGGCCTTGCTCAGGTTCACCTGGCGCAGCATCCACTTCACCTTCGGCAGGTTGGTGGCGTTCATCGACAGGCTGTCGAAGCCCATCGCCATCAACAGCACTGCCGCCGCCGGATCACCGGCCATCTCGCCGCAGATGCTCACGGGTTTGCCTTCGGCATGGGCGTCGCGCACCACGTTCTGCAAGGCTTGCAGCACGGCCGGGTGCAGGTAGTCGTAGAGGTCGGCCACCCGCGGGTTGTTGCGGTCAACCGCCAGCAAGTATTGAGTCAGGTCGTTGGAGCCGACCGACAGGAAGTCCACCTGCCGCGCCAGTTCCTTGGTTTGATACACCGCTGCCGGAATCTCGATCATCACGCCGATTGGTGGCATCGGCACGTCGGTGCCTTCGTCGCGCACTTCGCCCCAGGCCCGGTGGATCAGGTGCAGGGCTTCTTCGAGTTCGTGGGTGCCGGAGATCATCGGCAGCAGAATCCGCAGGTTGTTCAAGCCTTCGCTGGCCTTGAGCATCGCGCGGGTCTGCACCAGGAAGATTTCCGGGTGATCGAGGGTGACGCGAATGCCGCGCCAGCCGAGGAACGGGTTGTCTTCCTTGATCGGGAAGTACGACAGCGACTTGTCACCGCCGATGTCGAGGCTGCGCATGGTCACCGGTTGCGGATGGAACGCGGCGAGCTGTTCGCGGTAGATCGCCAGTTGTTCCTTCTCGCTCGGGAAGCGCTGGTTGATCATGAACGGCACTTCGGTGCGGTACAGACCGACGCCTTCGGCGCCGCGCTTCTGCGCCCGCGCCACGTCCGCCAGCAGGCCGGTGTTGACCCACAACGGCATGCGGTGGCCATCGAGGGTCACGCACGGCAGGTCGCGCAGGGTGTCGAGCCCCAGCGCCAGTTGTTTCTCTTCTTCCACCACCTCGGAGAACTGCTTGCGCAGCACGTCGCTGGGGTTGGTGTAGACCTCGCCGCGCGTGCCATCGACGATCATCTCGATGCCGTCGACCTTGGCGTACGGCAGGTCAACCAGACCCATCACCGTCGGAATGCCCATGGCCCGGGCCAGAATCGCGACGTGGGAGTTACCCGAGCCGAGTACCGACACCAGACCGACCAGCGTGCCCTCCGGCACCTCGCCGAGCATCGCCGGCGTCAGCTCTTCGCTGACCAGAATGGTTTTTTCCGGGTAGACCAGATTCTGCTGACGCTCTTCCTGCAAGTAGGCGAGCAGGCGGCGGCCGAGGTCTTTGACGTCCGACGCGCGCTCACGCAGGTAGGCGTCGTCCATCAGTTCGAAACGGTTGACGTGCTCGGTGACCACTTGGCGCAGTGCGCCCTGAGCCCATTGGCCGGTCTTGATCACGGTGGTGATTTCGCTGCCCAGCGAGGCATCGTCGAGCATCATCAGGTAGACGTCGAACAGCGCGCGCTCTTCCGGGCGCAGCTGGGTTGCCAGTTTGGCGGACAACGCGCGCATGTCGGCGCGCACGCCTTCGATGGCGGTCTTGAACAGCCCCAGCTCAGCATCGATGTCGGTGATGGTCTTGTCCGGTACCACGTCCAGATCGGCTGGCGGCAGCATGACCACTGCGGTACCCACTGCCGCGCCTGGCGAACCCGGTACGCCGACGAATTTGGCTTCCTGGATGCCTTTGCCCTGACGGCCCAGGCCACGGATCGAACCGGTGGCCTCGGCGTGGGCGATAACGCCGGCGAGCTGCGCGCTCATGGTCACGAGGAAGGCTTCTTCACCTTCATCGAACTGGCGGCGTTCTTTTTGCTGGATGACCAACACGCCGACAACGCGGCGGTGGTGAATGATCGGTGCACCGAGGAACGAGGCGTAGCGCTCCTCGCCCGTCTCGGCGAAGTAGCGATAGCGCGGGTGATCCGCGGCGTTTTCAAGGTTCAGGGGTTCTTCACGCGTGCCGACCAGACCGACCAGACCTTCGTTGGGTGCCATGCTGACCTTGCCGATCGAGCGCTTGTTCAAGCCCTCGGTGGCCAT
>NZ_JBIUWI010000048.1:0-23603 GCF_044743385.1 Pseudomonas sp. NPDC087639
ACTTCGGCGGCGAAGTTGAACGCGTAATGTCGAGGGGTGACTCCGTTCTGCTGCTGGTTGACGCTCAAGACGGCCCTATGCCGCAAACCCGTTTCGTGACCAAGAAGGCTTTCGAAGCCGGCCTGCGTCCGATCGTGGTCATCAACAAGGTTGACCGTCCAGGCGCGCGTCCGGACTGGGTTCTGGATCAGATCTTCGACCTGTTCGACAACCTCGGTGCTACCGAAGAACAACTGGACTTCCAGGTTGTTTACGCCTCGGCCCTGAACGGCATTGCCGGTCTGGATCACACCGCCATGGCTGAAGACATGACCCCGCTGTACCAAGCGGTAGTCGATCACGTTCCAGCGCCAAAAGTTGACCGTGAAGGTCCGTTCCAGATGCAAATCTCGGCACTGGACTACAACAGCTTCCTGGGTGTTATCGGCGTTGGCCGTATCGCTCGTGGTAGCGTCAAGCCGAACACCCCGGTTGTTGCTATCGGTGCCGACGGCAAGAAGCGTAACGGTCGTATCCTGAAGCTGATGGGTCACCACGGTCTGCACCGTATCGACGTTGAAGAAGCTTTCGCAGGCGATATCGTTTGCGTCAGCGGTATGGACTCGCTGTTCATCTCCGACACCCTGTGCCACCCGGACACTGTCGAGGCGATGAAGCCTCTGACCGTTGACGAGCCAACCGTTTCGATGACCTTCCAGGTAAACGACTCGCCATTCTGCGGTAAAGAAGGCAAGTTCGTGACGTCCCGTAACATCAAGGACCGTCTGGACAAAGAGCTGCTGTACAACGTTGCTCTGAAAGTTGAAGAAGGCGACACCGCTGACAAGTTCAAGGTTTCCGGCCGTGGTGAGTTGCACCTCTCGGTACTGATCGAAACCATGCGTCGCGAAGGCTTCGAGCTGGCCCTGGGCCGTCCGGAAGTGATCATTCGTGAAGTGAACGGCGTCAAGCAAGAACCGTTCGAAAACGTGACCATCGACATCCCTGAAGATTCGCAGGGCAAGGTCATGGAAGAGATGGGTCTGCGTAAAGGCGACCTGACCAACATGGTTCCGGATGGTAAGGGCCGTGTTCGTCTGGAATACAACATCCCTGCTCGCGGTCTGATCGGTTTCCGTAACCAGTTCCTGACCCTGACCAACGGTGCTGGCATCCTGACCTCGATCTTCGATCGCTACGACACCGTCAAGTCGGGCCACATGTCCGGCCGTCAGAACGGCGTTCTGGTATCGGTTGAAACCGGTAAGGCTCTGACCTACTCGCTGGAAACCCTGCAGGCGCGTGGCAAGCTGTTCGTTGAACACGGTCAGGAGGTCTACACCGGTCAAATCGTCGGCCAGAACAGCCGCGACAACGACCTGGGTATCAACCCAACCAAAGGCAAGAAGCTCGACAACATGCGTGCTTCGGGTAAAGACGAAACCATCGCTCTGGTTCCACCAGTGAAGTTCACTCTGGAACAGGCTCTGGAATACATCCAGGAAGACGAGCTGTGCGAAGTTACTCCTAAGTCCATCCGTCTTCGCAAGAAGATCCTGGACGAAAGCGAGCGTACCCGCGCTGCCAAGAAAGCCAAGATCTAAGTAATTAGTTCAGGCTGAATGAAAACGCCCTCGGTCGAGAGACCGGGGGCGTTTTTGTTTGTCTGGGGTTTGACGATCTCGTTCCTACGCTCTGCGTGGGAATGCCTCAACGGACGCTCCGCGTTCGGCCTTTTGGGACGCAGAGCGTCCCGGGCTGCGTTCCCACGCGAAGCGTGGGAACGATCAGCATCAGAACTTCTCGATCGCCCGGAAATTCTGCACCCGCTCGACTTCCTTCGGCTTGTAAGCGCAGTATCCCGGGCGCGGGCCGATTTTCGGGTGGTTGCGGCAGGTGTCGGGGCGCTTGTCATAAATGGTGCACAGGCGGCTCTTACGATCCAGGTAGTAGCAATCGTTGTTGCTCATGCGCTGGAGGGTGAAGATGCCCGACTTCTGATTGAAGCGCTCGACCAGCCCTTCCTTTTGCAGGCGTTTGGCGATGTTCTTCGGCGGATCGCCCAGCTCGAATTCATCGACCACGCCGATGCGCACCAGATCCTTGATCTTCACCTCGACCGGCAGCGTGCAGCAGCTGGAGATACAAGAGCCGCACATCGGGGCCGAATATTTGGCCCACGTATCGAGACGATCGATCTCGGCGGCGGCAATCAGGTTGGGCTTCATCATCGGGAGTTACCAGGCGTGTGTGCATCAGGGCGCGCGATCATACCGGGACTGGTGGATTTTTGAACAACCTTTCGCCAGATTTTTTCTGCGTGCGGCCAATCGGCTGGACAAATCGGCACGGCCCCTGCATTCATTGGGGCAGATGCCAAGCGTTTGCCGGGCTATCTCACAGTCCCGGGAAAAACTGCCGAACCAGAGCCGTTACCGTCGGTCAGACCGTCTAGGCTCAGACAATTCCACCGCTCGCCCGAGGTCGTATCGATGACTCAAGAACCACTAGTTCGCGAAGCAGAGGTGGCCGCATTTCGCGACGCCGTCCTGACCAAACTCACCTACGCGGTGGGCAAAGACCCTGATCACGCCTTCGACCATGACTGGTTCGAAGCCATTGCCCTGGCCGCGCGAGATCACATGGTCGAGCACTGGATGGACCACACCCGGCAGATCTACCGCAAAGGTCAGAAGCGGGTGTATTACCTCTCGCTGGAATTTCTCATCGGCCGGCTGCTCTACGACAGCCTGAGCAACCTCGGCCTGCTCGACGTCGCGCGTGAAGCCCTGACCGAGCTCGGTGTCGATCTGGAGCGCATCCGTCTGCTGGAGCCTGACGCGGCGCTCGGCAACGGCGGCCTCGGACGACTGGCGGCATGCTTCATGGAAAGCATGTCGACCCTCGGCATCGCCGGCCACGGTTACGGCATTCGTTACGAGCACGGCTTGTTCCGGCAGGCCATCGTCGATGGCTGGCAACAGGAGCAGACCGAACACTGGCTGGATTTCGGCAACCCGTGGGAGTTCGAACGGCCGGAAGTTGTTTATTCCATCGGCTTCGGTGGCAGCGTTGAAACCGTCACCGATGCCAGCGGCAAAACCAAACAAGTCTGGTCTCCCGCCGAAACCGTCCGCGCGATTGCTTACGACACGCCGGTAGTCGGCTGGCGCGGGGCGAGCGTCAACACCTTGCGCCTGTGGCGTGCGCGGGCCATGGAAGATTTGCACCTTGAGCGCTTCAACGCCGGTGACCACCTCGGGGCCGTTGCCGAAGTGGCCCGCGCCGAAAGTATCTCGCGTGTGCTTTACCCGGCGGACAGCACCGAGGCCGGGCAAGAGTTGCGCCTGCGCCAGGAATACTTCTTTGTCGCCGCGTCGTTGCAGGATTTGCTGCGTCGCCACCGCAACATGCACACCTCGGTGTTGACCTTGGGCGATCATGCCGCGATCCAGCTCAACGACACCCACCCCTCGATTGCCGTCGCCGAATTGATGCGCCAACTGGTCGACGTCTACGACGTGGCCTGGGATGCGGCGTGGCAAGTCACCGTCGACACGCTGTCGTATACCAATCACACGCTGCTGCCGGAAGCGCTGGAAACCTGGCCGGTAGGTTTGATGGAGCGCATGCTGCCACGGCACATGCAGATCATTTACTTGATCAACGCCCAGCACATCGACTCGCTGCGGGCCAAGGGCATCCACGATTTCGACGTGCTGCGCGCGGTGTCACTGATTGAGGAAGACAACGGTCGCCGGGTGCGCATGGGTAACCTCGCATTCCTTGGTTCGCACAGCGTCAACGGCGTGTCCGGATTGCACACGCAACTGATGCGCAGCACGGTGTTCTCCGAGTTGCACAAGCTGTATCCGGAGCGGATCAACAACAAAACCAACGGCATCACTTTCCGCCGCTGGTTGTATCAGGCCAACGCCGAGCTGACCTCTATGCTGGTCGACGCCCTCGGCCCGGACTTGCTCGACAACCCTGAAGAGCGCCTGCTCGATCTCGAACCGTTTGCCGAGAAACCCGCGTTCCGAAAAGCCTTCGCCGAGCAACGCCTGCACAGCAAGAAGGCCTTGGCCTATCTGATTTACGAGCGGCTGGGGATCGCAGTCAACCCGGCGGCGATGTTCGACGTCCAGGTCAAACGGATCCACGAATACAAACGCCAGTTGCTCAATTTGCTGCACACCGTGGCGCTGTATCAGGCGATTCGCGCCGAGCCGGAAGTCGACTGGGTGCCGCGCGTGAAGATCTTCGCCGGTAAAGCGGCGGCCAGTTATCACCAGGCCAAACTGATCATCAAGCTGACCAACGACATCGCCCGGGTGGTGAACAACGACCCGACCGTGCGTGGCTTGCTGAAAGTGGTGTTCCTGCCCAACTACAACGTCAGCCTGGCGGAGAGCATTATTCCGGCGGCAGACTTGTCCGAGCAGATTTCCACCGCCGGTTTCGAGGCCTCGGGCACCAGTAACATGAAGTTCGGCCTCAACGGTGCGCTGACCATCGGCACCCTCGACGGCGCCAACGTGGAAATGTGCGAGCGCATCGGTGCCGAGCACATGTTTATCTTCGGCCTCAGTGCCCAGCAGGTTGAAGCGCGCAAACAGAACCACGAGTTCAGCGCGGCGCCGGACATCGCTGCGTCCCATCGCCTCAACGATGTGTTGCAGGCAATCCGCAGTGGCGTGTTCTCGCCGGATGACACTTCGCGCTACACCGGGTTGATCGATTCGCTGGTGGACTACGACCGCTTCCTGGTCTGCGCCGACTTCGACTCTTACTGGGAAGCACAGAAGCGCGTCGAAGAGCATTGGCACGACAGCAACAACTGGTGGCGTTCGGCGGTGCTCAACACTTCGCGAATGGGCTGGTTCTCCTCTGACCGGACGATTCGCGAGTACGCCACGGATATCTGGAAAGCGCTGGAGTAACTTTCCGCTCGGCTCGATATACTGGCGCCCCGGAAAAGATCGCAGCCTTCGCCAGCTCCTACACAGGTCATGTGAACCCCTGTAGGCGCTGCCGAAGGCTGCGATCTTTTTCGATCAGGCTGCGCTAATCTTCCCGGATTGGCCTTCGCGCTTAGGGATATCGACCATGCAATGGATGTTCATGTTGATCGGGCTGGTGCTCGGCTGGCTGCTCGACGAGTCGTTCAGCTCGGCGCTGTTGGGCGCGCTGCTGGGGCTGGTGATCGGGCAAGCGCTGCGCATCGCGCGGCTTGGCTCGCAGGCGGCGCATCAGCAGCATCAACTTGAGCAGACGAAGGTTGCCTTGCAGGGCATTGAACAGCGCCTGTTTCTGCTCGAAGGCGCACCGGTTCGTGCTGCGCCGCCACCGAGTGTGGCACCGGTCAGCGAGCCATTGGCCGAACCTGTCAAAGTCGTCGAAGAGGCCCCGGCCCCCGAGCTGGTCTGGGAACTGCCGGCCGCTCTGGAACCACTGTCCGCCGTCGCTCGCGAAACCAGCCAACCGTTGCCGGACGATGTCTGGCGTCTGGACGCCGTCACGCCCGAACCTGAACCACAACAACCCGCCGAACCCCGTGGCCCGAACCTCATTGAGCGCGGGATCAGCGCTGCGCGCAACTGGCTGTTCGGTGGGAATACCGTGCTGCGGGTCGGTGTAGTGCTGTTGTTCTTCGGTCTGGCATTCCTGCTGCGCTACGCCACTGAAGGCATGGTCGTACCGATCGAATTGCGTTACGCCGGGGTCGCGGCTGCGGCGCTGGGCTTGCTGGCGTTGGGCTGGTGGCTGCGGCACCGCAACAACAGCTATGCGTTGATGCTGCAAGGTACTGGCATCGCGGTGTTGTACCTGACGGTGTTTGCAGCGATGCGTCTGCATCCGTTGCTGGATCCGTCCGCCGCACTGGGCTTGCTGGTGGCGGTGACGGTGTTCTCGGCGATCCTGGCGATTACCCAGGACTCTCTGGCGCTGGCGTGTGTCGCCGCGCTGGGTGGGTTTGCCGCACCAATCCTGACGTCCACCGGCGCCGGCAACCATGTCGCGCTGTTCAGTTATTTCGCTTTGCTTAACGCCGGCATTCTCACCATCGCCTGGTTCAAGGCCTGGCGGCTGCTCAACCTGATCGGCTTCGTCGGCACCTTCGGTATCGGCTTCGCCTGGGGGCTGCGTTCGTACGCGCCGGAGCTTCTGTGGAGCACCGAGCCGTTCCTGATTCTGTTCTTCCTGATGTATCTCGCCATCGGCCTGCTGTTTGCCCGGCGGAAACTGCTGGATATGCCCGATGCCCCGGCGGATGGCGATCGTGAAGCGCTGCTGAAATGGTCGGCGCGCAAGGGCGATTATGTCGACGGCACGATGCTGTTTGGCCCGCCGATTATCGGCTTCGGTTTGCAGTTCGCGTTGGTCCAGCATCTGGAATTTGCCGCCGCGTTCAGCGCCCTCGCGCTGGGCATGATCTACATGGGCCTGGCCAAAGTGTTGATGGGCGGGCGCGCCGTGTTGCTGGGCGAAACCTGTCTGGCGCTAGGGGTGATTTTCGCCAGTCTGGCGATTCCGCTGGGTCTCGATGCGCGCTGGACTTCGGCAGCCTGGGCCGTCGAAGGTGCGGGGATTTTCTGGCTCGGTTTGCGTCAGCATCGACCGTTTGCCCGGGCCTTTGCCTTGCTCCTGCAATTGGGTTCGGCGCTGGCTTTCATCAGTCAATTGAATGTCGGCGAAAGCAGCCTGCTCGACGGTGCTCCGCTGGGCGCGCTGATGCTCGGCATGGCGTTGCTGTTCAGTTTCTACCAACTGCGTCAGGCCTCGCCGGAACAAGTGTCGCCGTGGGGGCGTCAGGCCTTGCCGGTTTTGGCGTGTCTGGGCCTGACCTTCCTTTATCTGCTGGCGCCGTTGTTCTTCTTCGTCCAAGGCACCGCGATCAGTTGGGCGCTGGCGGGTCTGGCGACGTTGTTTGTCGGCCTGCGCCTGCAATCGCGGACCTTCCTGTTTACCGCGTTTGCCGTGCAACTGCTGGGTGGCGCGTTGTTCCTGCTGCGGCTGCAAGGTGCGGGCGAGGATTCGGCGGCGGTGTTCAGCGCCGGTTGGAGCGGTTTGCTTAGCGCATCCTTGATCGGTCTGGCATTGATCGCCGGCATGCTGCTGGCCGCTCGCGACGAGATGGTGCGCGGCGATGTGCGCCTGTTGCGCGGCTTGTCGGTGGTGCTGCTCGCCGGTCTGGTGCTGATCAATCTGGCGGTGTTGTTTGTCCTGCCTTGGCAGACCGCGAGCGCGGTGTGGGCGGCCAGTGGTTTGCTGATCATCTGGTTGAGCCTGTACCTCAAGCAGCGCGTGAGTTTTGTCTTCGGTCTGCTGTTGCAGGTGATCGGCGGTGCGGCGTTCTTGCTGGCTGGCCCCGAGTTGCTTGGGCCGCTGTCTGGTGAGGGTTTGAAACCGTTGGCTCATGGCGGATTCTGGACGCCGCTGGTGCTGGGTCTGGCCGCCATGATCGGTGCGTGGCGCCTGCAACTGGGCAATCACGCCTCGGCGTTCGATGCGCTGAGTTTGCAGCGCTTATCCGAGGTGTTGCTGGTGTGGGGCGCCGGTTGGTGGGTGCTGGCGTGGGTCAGTGAGGTGCTGCGTTTTGCCCCGGTGAATCTGCAAGGCACTCTGCTGTTACTGGTTGCGGCGCTGAGCGTGGCGTTGTGGACGCTGCTGTCGCTGCGCTTGAAATGGCCGGCGCTGGGCTTGCTCTGCACGCTGCTGATTCCGGTGACCGGGCTGGTGCTGCTTGCGGCTTGGCACTCGCGTTATCACCCGGCGGCAGACTTCGGCTGGCTGGCGTGGACGTTGGTGTTCGCAGTGCATTTCTTCAGTCTGCGGCGTTTGGCGCCGATGCTGCCGGCGCGGGCCTTGAGCACTGCGTATGTGCTTGGCTGCTGGCTGCTGATCGGCGTGTTGGCGCTGGAATTGCGCTACGGCTTGCTGCTGTTGTCCGAGCAATACAACGCCTGGCGTTGGCTGGGCTGGGCGATTTTGCCGAGCCTGTATCTGTTGCTGGCAGCCGTACCGCGCAACTGGCCTTGGCCGGTCGCGGCGTTTGCCCGCGAGTACCGCTTGTACGCCGCCGCGCCGCTGGCGGTGTTGATGCTCGGCTGGTTCTGGCTGGCCAACGGCGTCAGCGATGGCAATGCCGAACCGCTGCCGTATGTGCCGCTGCTCAACCCGTTGGAACTGGGCCTGTTGTTCGCATTGTTCGGGGTTTACGTGTGGTCGCGCAGTGCGGTGTCGCAGCTGTCGATCCGCCAGGACTACGCCGATTACGCCACACAACTGGTCGCCGGGGTGTCGCTGTTCGCCTTCTGCACCGCGTTGGTGACCCGCGCCGCGCACCACTGGGCGGGGATTCCCTTTGAGCTTGATCAACTGCTCGCTTCCATGCTGGTGCAGGCCGGGTTGTCCATCGTCTGGACGTTGATGGCGCTGGGGCTGATGATTGGCGGGCATCTGCGCCATCGTCGCGAGGTCTGGCTGATCGGCGCGGCGCTGATTGCGCTGGTGGTGGCCAAACTGATTTTTGTCGAATTGAGCAACCGTGGCGGCCTCGCCCGGATCGTCTCGTTTATCGGCGTTGGCGTGTTGTTGCTGGTGGTCGGCTACTTCGCGCCGCTGCCACCCAAACGTGCTGAAGCTGAGCCGGCGGCGGACAAACCGGCCCCGGACACCGAAGGAGTTTCATCTTGAGTCGCATGCGTAATCTGGGGTGGTTGGCGTTGGGCGTGGTGATGGCTGCCGTCGCCCAGGAAAAACCGGCGGACTTCGCCACGCAGGTGCCGCTGACGGTCACGGGCGATGGCCCGTGGTATCGCCTCGAACTGCCGCTGAGCGTGCAATTGCAGGCGCGCCAGACGGATCTCGGCGATCTGCGCGTCTTCAACGCTGCCGGCGAAGCCCAGGCCTATGCCTTGGCTCGCGAATCGGCGCAAACCCGCGACGACGGCCAGTTGCACGACGTGAAGTGGTTCCCGCTGTACAACGCCGCCGACGCCACTGAGCGCGAGCCGAATGTGCGCGTGCAATCGACCACCACTGGCACGCTGGTGGAAGTGCAACCGTCCAGCCAATTGGAGGCCGGTGAAGAAGTGCTGCGCGGCTGGCTGCTCGATGCCAGCGCGATCAAGGCGCCGTTGCAGCAACTGATCCTCGACTGGACCAGCGAGCGCGACGGCTTTCAGCGTTTCAGCATCGAGGCCAGCGACGATTTGCAGCGCTGGCAGCCGTGGGGCGAAGGGCAGGTCGCGCGCCTGACCTTCTCCGATGAGCGCATCGAACAGCACGAAGTGACGTTGCCAGGGCATTCGGCGCGTTATTTGCGCTTGCTGTGGGATTCGCCGAGTTCGGCGCCGATCCTCACCTCGGCACAACTGAAAAGCAGCGATCCGCGCAACCTGCCGCTGCCGTTGGTCTGGTCGCAGGCATTGGCCGGCAGCAGCACCAAGGCCGGGGAATACACCTGGCAGTTGCCGATGGGGCTGAATGTCGAGCGGGTTCAGGTTGAGTTGAAACAACCGAACAGTCTGGCGCCGGTGGCGTTGGCCGGTCGGCGTGAGAGCAGCCTGCCTTGGCAGACGCTGAGCAGTGGCTTGCTCTATCGCCTGACGCAGAATGGTCAGGACGTGGTGCAGAACGAATTGCAACTGTACGGGCAGACCGTGCAGCAGTTGAAGCTGACGGTGGATGAGCGCGGTGGTGGTTTGGGCGAGCAGGCGCCGAGTTTGAAATATGCGGTGCGGGCGACGCAGGTGATTTTCCTTGCGCGTGGGGCAGGGCCTTACAGTCTGGCGCTGGGCAGTCCAAGTGTGAAAACCGCTAACTTGCCGTTGTCGACGCTGATCCCGGATTTCAAACCGGAGAAACTGGCGACGTTGGGTAAGGCGACGGTTCAGGGGGAAGCAATAATCACGCATACCTCAACCGCCACTACGGCGGCCGTGGCCGAAACCAATTGGAAGAAGATCGGTTTGTGGGCGGTGTTGCTGGTGAGTGTGGTGTTTCTTGGGGCGATGGCGTTCAGTCTGCTGCGTAAGCCTCCCGCTAATTCCTGAAAAAGGCGGGTGCTGCGCACCCGATCGCGAGCAGGCTCACTCCTACAGGAATCGCATACCATCTGAAGAAATGCGCTCCCTGTAGGAGTGAGCCTGCTCGCGATCGCGGTCTACCAGCCAGCAAAAATCTTCGAACTGTTGCCGTCAGCCAAGCACCACCCGTCTCGAACCGGTCTACGCTAAACCCCGTACCTGAACTCTCCCGACCCAATCACGTCTGATGCAAGCAATTGCGCCCCAACGCACGTTACCGGGCGTCTTCGCTCGCTACGTTTTCAGACTCCCTGTAAACTGCGCGGGTTTTTAGCCCCCCATTCCACCGGAGCCGTCCATGTCCCGCGTTACCTTGAGTCGCTATTTGATTGAGCAGACCCGCAGCAACAACACTCCTGCCGATCTGCGCTTCCTGATCGAAGTGGTGGCGCGTGCCTGCAAGGAGATCAGCCACGCCGTGTCCAAAGGCGCCCTGGGTGGTGTTCTGGGCAGCATGGGCACTGAAAACGTACAAGGCGAAGTGCAGAAGAAGCTCGACGTGATCTCCAACGAGATCCTGCTCGAAGCCACCGAATGGGGCGGTCACCTGGCCGGCATGGCGTCCGAAGAAATGGACAATGCCTACCAGATCCCGGGCAAATACCCGAAAGGCGCGTACCTGCTGGTATTCGACCCACTGGACGGTTCGTCGAACATCGACATCAACGCCCCGGTCGGCACTATCTTCTCCGTGCTGCGTTGCCCGAACGAATACCTGAGCCAGAACGAAGCGCTGAATGAAAAAGCCTTCCTCCAGCCAGGCACCGAGCAGGTCGCTGCCGGTTACGCCATTTACGGCCCACAGACCATGCTGGTACTGACCCTGGGCGACGGCGTCAAAGGCTTCACCCTGGACCGCGAAATGGGCAGCTTCGTGCTGACCCACGAAGACATCACCATTCCTGAGTCCACCCAGGAATTCGCCATCAACATGTCCAACCAGCGTCACTGGGAAGCCCCGGTGCAGCGCTACGTTGACGAGCTGCTGGCTGGCGAAGAAGGTCCGCTGAAAAAGAACTACAACATGCGTTGGGTCGCGGCGATGGTTGCCGACGTTCACCGCATCCTGACCCGTGGTGGCCTGTTCATGTACCCACGCGACAGCCGCGAGCCGTCGAAGCCGGGCAAACTGCGTCTGATGTACGAAGCCAACCCGATGTCGTTCCTGGTGGAACAAGCGGGCGGCGCGTCCACCGACGGGCACCAGCGCATTCTCGACATTCAGCCTGAAGGCCTGCACCAGCGTGTTGCGGTGTTCCTCGGCTCGAAAGAAGAAGTCGCACGCGCCACGGCCTACCACAAGGCTTAAGCCTTGAACGCGCCCTGGCAGCCGTTGCTCGATTGGTGGTTCGGTCACGCCGAATCACCGGACGAGGTTTCGGCTGACAAGGGCAAGTTGTGGTTCGGCAAGCGAGACAGCCAAGACCTCGAAGCGCGAACGCGTTTCGGGGTCTTTGTCGATCAGGCCCTGGCCGGCGAATTGACCGAGTGGACGCAATGTCCCGAAGGTTGGCTGGCGGTGGTGCTATTGCTCGATCAATTGCCGCGAATGATCTTTCGCGACTCTCCCAAAGCTTTCTCCGGTGATCTGCGTGCGCAGAAGCTCGTCGCGCAAGGCATTGCTGCGGATTTTGACCGGCAGTTGAAGCCGATTCAGCGGGTATTCATTTACCTCGTCTTCGAACACTGCGAAAACCTTGCGGTGCAGAACGAAGCGGTTTCGCGGTTTATCGATCTGGTCGCTGAGCAGCCGCAAGCGCAGCGCGCGGTGTTTGCCGACAATCTGGATTATGCCGAGCGGCATCAGAAAGTGATTGCGCGGTTTGGAAGGTTTCCGCATCGCAATGCGGTGTTGGGGCGCGAGTCTACGGCTGAGGAGTTGGAGTTTCTGTCTGGGCCGGGGTCACGGTTCTAAATCTTCATCGCGGCTGAATCCCTCTTCGCGAGCAAGCCCGCTCCCACAGTTGAAATGCATTCCAATGTGGGAGCGGGCTTGCCCGCGAAGAGGCCTGTGGCAGCGCCTTAAATCCTGAAACTACCCACCAACTGCTTCAACCGCGCCGCCTGCTGTTCAAGGTCCGAGCACGCCCGCAACGTCGCCTGCAAGTTCTCCACGCCTTCCTGATTCAGCGTGTTTATCTCGTTGATATCAACGTTGATCGACTCGACCACAGCGGTCTGTTCTTCAGTCGCAGTGGCTACCGACTGGTTCATCCCGTCGATCTCGCCGATGCGCTGGGTCACGCTGCCAAGGCGTTCGCCGGCCTGGTTGGCGATGCCGACGCTGCTTTCGCTCTCGCGCTGGCTCTCGGTCATGATGCTGACCGCCTGGCGTGCGCCGACTTGCAGTTCTTCGATCATCTTCTGCACTTGCTGCGCCGAATCCTGCGTGCGGTGCGCCAGATTTCGCACTTCGTCAGCGACCACGGCGAAACCACGGCCAGCCTCACCGGCACGGGCCGCTTCAATCGCGGCGTTCAGCGCGAGCAGGTTGGTTTGCTGGGAGATGCTGGTGATCACTTCCAGAATCTGGCCGATGTTCACCGTGTTGCTGTTCAGGGTTTCGATGTTGCCGCAGGAATCGCTGATCTTCGCCGAGAGCTGCTGCATCGCGTGGATGGTTTTATCCACAACCTGCTGACCGTCGACCGCGAGGCTGCGCGCATCACTGGAGTGCTGCGAGGCGAGTGCGGCGTTCTGGGCGATTTCCTGGGCGGCGGCGCCGAGTTGGTTGATCGCCGCCGCGACGCTGTTGGTGCGGCTCGATTGCTGATCGGAGTTGTACATCGACGAGTTCGACGCGGCGACCACGCGCAGGGCGACTTCGTTGACCTGGCCGGTGGCCGAGGCCACTTCGCGGATCGAGGTGTGGATGCGTTCGACGAAGCGGTTGAACGATGTGCCCAGCGCGCCGAACTCATCGTTACCGTGGATCACCAGACGCTTGGTCAGGTCGCCTTCACCTTCGGCGATGTCATGCATGGCTCGGCCCATGGTCAGCAGCGGTTGCATCAGCACGCGGATCAGCATGCCGAGCAGGGCGATGATGATCACCACGGCAATGACCATGGCGATCAGCGCCGAGGTACGGAATTCGCTGAGCATCGAAAACGCGGTGTCTTTATCCAGCACCAGCGCCACGTACCAGTCGGCCGATGGCACGCCGTTGACGTGGGTGAAGGAGATCAACTGAGTCTTGCCGTCGAACTCGACTTCCTTCAGGCCCGGGCTGACTTTTGGCGCACCGTTTGGATAGGCCTCGGCGAGGGTCTTGAGTACCAGTTTGCTGTCCGGGTGGATCAGGATTTTGCCGTCGGCACTGACGATGAACGCATGGCCGTGGCCGCCGAAGTTCAGCGAGTTGATGATCGCGCTGACGCTGGTCAGGTCGATGTCGGCACCGGCGACGCCGAGCATCTGGCCCTGACGCTGTACCGGGGTGGCGACGGTGATCACCAGTTTGCCCGAGGAGGCGGCGATGTACGGTTCGGTGACGATGGTCTGCTGGGCGCTGTTGGCCGCTTTGTACCAGCCGCGGGCACGCGGGTCGTAATCCGGCGCACGGTTGCCGGCAGGCACGGAGAACATCACACCGTCCGCACCGCCAAAGTAGCTGAGCTGGAAATTGCCGGTGTAGGCGGGCAGGTCGATGATGCGTTTCAGGCTGGCAGGCGCATTACCGTCGACGACAACCTGTTGGGACAGCGATTGCAGCAATTGAATGCGGCTTTCCAGCCAGGTCTGGATGTTGCTGGTGGTCAGGCTGCCCAGCTCCTGCATCGTGGATTCGGTGCTGCTGCTCAGGGCTTCGCGTTGTCGATAGTCATTGAAAAAGATGAAACAGGCGAACGCAACGGCCACCACGAGAGCGGCAGCCAACAGGATTTTGTGGCTGAATTTCATATTTCTGGTCATCGAATGAACTACCGCGAAGGTGCTGGTCAAGAAAGGGCGGCAATTTGCCACACTCGGGGGCTTTGCGCTGCTCTTATTTCGACCGCCGCGCGCCAAAGATTAGGCTGCTTTGGTGAAATACGACGAAATGCTCAATAGCCCTACAAAGTGTCTGATTTAAAGGCAAAAGCCAGACGGGCGGGCTAATAAATAGCCGTCCGCCCACGGAACCAGATGAGGGTTTTCTCTTCTAAGCTTCTGGTTGGCACCATGCCATCCCCCCTCGTTCCAGGAGTTACACCATGTCGCTGCGATCTATCGCCCTTCTGTCGTTTTGCGTGCTGTTGGCCGCATGCAGCAAGGTCAATCAGGAAAACTACTCGAAGCTTTCGGCTGGCATGGCCAAGGCTGAAGTCGAGACACTGCTCGGCAAGCCCACTGACTGCTCGGGTGCGCTCGGCATGTCCAGTTGCACTTGGGGCGACAAGAACAGCTTTATCAGCGTGCAATACGCCGGTGACAAAGTGCTGATGTTTTCCGGCCAAGGCCTGAAGTAAACCGGGGCTTCGCGCCCACGGAGAAGAAAAATGAAGCGGTTATTGCTAATCCTTTTTGCCGGCCTGGTACTGGCCGGCTGCGCCACTTCCGGCGTAGATCCGTTGGCGCCGAAAACCGTCAACAGCGTCAATCTCAAGCGTTACCAGGGCACCTGGTATGAGCTGGCGCGCTTGCCGATGTACTTCCAGCGCAATTGCGCGCAATCCGAAGCACATTACACCCTCAAGCCTGACGGTAATGTCGCGGTGCTCAATCGCTGCCTGACTCCGGACTGGCAATGGGAAGAAGCCAAAGGCACGGCTTATCCACAGGTGCCGGGCAAGACCGACAAGCTGTGGGTCGAGTTCGATACCTGGTTCTCACGCCTGATTCCGGGTGTGGCGAAGGGCGAATACTGGGTGTTGTACGTCAGCGATGACTACAAGACCGCCATCGTCGGCGACCCGAGTCGCAAGTACATGTGGTTGCTTTCGCGCACGCCGACCGTTAACGGTGTGGTTCGCGAAGAGCTGCTGAGCAAGGCGCGTCAGCAGGGTTATGACACCACGCGATTGATCTGGCGGGCCTCGGATCGGCAGATGGCCAAGACTTCGAATTAAGCATCGCCACAAAATCGAAATGTGGGAGCGAGCCTGCTCGCGAAGAGGGCGTGTCAGTTAACGAAAATGTTGACTGATACACCGCTTTCGCGAGCAGGCTCGCTCCCACATTTGGTTTTGGGTCAGCCCAGAAGTTCGCGCAGGACTTGGGTGAAAGCGCGATTGCTTTCTTCTTCTGCCGCGTGGCGTCCATCGCGCACCACCCACTGGCCATTGACCAACACATCACGCACCTGACGATCGCCGCCGGCAAACAGCCAGCGATTCAAAATCCCATCGCCAGTGGCTGTCGCCAGATACGGATCGTTGCCATCGAGCACAATCCAGTCCGCACGTTTGCCAACCTCCAGCGCACCAATCGGTTGCCCCAGTGCCTGAGCACCGCCATCCAGTGCGGCGTCGTACAGCGTGCGCCCGACCATCGGCTGATCCGCGCCATACAAACGGTTACGTCGCTGATCACGCAGACGCTGGCCGTATTCCAGCCAACGCAACTCTTCCACCACGCTGAGCGACACATGGCTGTCGGAACCGATACCCATGCGCCCGCCCTGAGCGAGGAAATCCACCGCCGGGAAAATCCCGTCGCCGAGGTTCGCCTCGGTGGTCAGGCACAGGCCGGCGATGGCGCGACTCTTCGCCATCAGCGTGACTTCTTCCGGGTTGGCGTGGGTGGCGTGAACCAGGCACCAGCGCTGATCGACCTCAGTGTTTTCGTACAGCCATTGCAGCGGACGACGACCGCTCCAGCTCAGACAGTCATCGACTTCTTTCTGCTGTTCGGCGATGTGAATGTGCACCGGGCACTGCTTGTCGCTGGCCGCCAGCACTTCGCTGATCTGCTGCGGGGTGACCGCGCGCAACGAGTGGAAGCACAGGCCCAGGGATTGCGCCTTCTGTTGCGCCAGCAGCGGCTGTAAGCGTGACTGCAGATTCAGGTAGTTTTCGGTGCTGTTGATGAAGCGGCGCTGGCCGTCATTCGGGATCTGCCCACCGAAACCTGCGTGGCTGTAGAGCACCGGCAGCAGGGTCAGAGCGATGCCGCTTTCGCTGGCGGCCTGACTGATGCGTAACGCCAACTCGGCCGGATCGGCGTAAGGCTGGCCGTTGCTGTCATGATGCACGTAGTGAAATTCGGCCACCGAGGTGTAACCGGCCTTGAGCATTTCGATGTACAGCTGTCGGGCGATGACGCCGAGTTGATCGGGGCTGATTTTTCCGACGAGCCGATACATCAAGTCGCGCCACGTCCAGAAACTGTCGTTGGGATTACCGGCCACTTCGGCCAAACCGGCCATTGCTCGCTGGAACGCGTGGGAGTGCAGATTGGGCATCCCCGGCAGCAGCGGACCGCTTAACCGTTCGGCGCCATCTGCGGTGGAATCGGCCTGGATTTGGGTCAACACGCCATCGGCGCTGACCTCAAGACGTACATTGTTGGCCCATCCGTTAGGCAGCAGCGCGCGTTCGGCAAAGAAAGCGGACATGGTTCAGCACCCCATCGTGTGTTATTTGTATATACATATACAGACGTTTGCCTGCCCGGTAAACTCCGGCAAGCTAGCAACCTCTACCGACGAACAAGGATCCACCGTGCCGACTCCGCCTCCAGTTTCCCCGTTGGCCGCGAACATGGGCGACAGTCCGGCGCCCTTGTACGCCCGCGTCAAACAGATGATCACCCAGCAGATCGACAGCGGTAACTGGCCGCCGCACTACCGCGTACCGTCGGAAAGCGAACTGGTCAATCAGCTCGGTTTTAGCCGCATGACCATCAACCGCGCGCTGCGCGAGATGACCGCCGACGGCCTGTTGGTGCGCATGCAAGGTGTCGGGACTTTTGTCGCCGAACCGAAGAGCCAGTCCGCGCTGTTCGAAGTACACAACATCGCCGACGAGATCGCCTCGCGCGGTCATCGCCACACCTGCCAGGTCATCACTCTCGAAGAAGAGGCCGCCGGCTCCGAACGTGCGTTGGCACTGGACATGCGCGAAGGGCAGAAGGTCTTTCACTCGCTGATCGTGCATTACGAAAACGACATTCCGGTGCAAATCGAAGACCGTTTCGTCAATGCGCTGGTCGCCCCGGAATACCTCAAGCAGGACTTCACCCTGCAAACGCCTTACGCCTATCTCAATCAAGTCGCGCCACTGACCGAGGGCGAGCACGTAGTCGAAGCGATCCTCGCCGAGTCATCCGAGTGCAAGTTGCTGCAAATCGAAAAAGGCGAGCCATGCCTGCTGATTCGCCGTCGCACATGGTCGGGCCGTCAGCCGGTGACCGCCGCGCGATTGATTCACCCGGGTTCCCGTCATCGTCTGGAAGGCCGGTTCCATAAATAGAGAGCATAAATGAATGGTTTGAAGGTTTTACGCGCCGAAGGCTACCCGCGCATGCCGTGGAAAAACGGCGGCGGCAGCACTGAAGAAATCGCCCGTGACTCGGGGGCTGGCCTCGATGGGTTTGGCTGGCGTCTGTCGATTGCCGATATCGCCGAGTCCGGCGGCTTTTCGACCTTCGCCGGTTACCAGCGGGTGATCACTGTGCTGCAAGGTGACGGTATGACTTTGTGCGTCGACGGTGACGACACTCGGCCACTGTTACACCTCGACCCGTTCGCCTTCAGCGGCGAAAGCCAGGTTTCCTGCACGCTGCTCGGCGGCGCAATTCGCGACTTCAATCTGATCTACGCGCCGCAGCGCTACAGCGCGCGCTTGCAGTGGCTGGACGGCGAACAGCGGTTTTTCAGTTCGGCGGGCACGGTGTTGGTGTTCAGTGTCAGTGAGTTGCTGCAGGTGCGGGTCGGTGACAGCGTTGCGCAACTTGGCCGACACGATTGCCTGCAACTGGACGGTAACACCGGGCTGGTTGAAGTCGCCGTCGATGCGGCCTGCTGCGTAATCGAACTGACTGCACGCTGATCTAAATCTGGTAACACATCCTGTGGTGAGGGGATAAATCCCCTCACCACAAAAGCGTTCATACCTCCTGTTTCTTTCTCCGCACCAATTTGTTACCGAACGCCCCAGCGTGGCGCAAAACCACGCTCTCGTAACAACTCCCCAACTTCCAAAACCACCCCCGCGAAAAATTTCACCCACGCCAGAACCCTTGATTCAGGCGCCCTCCAGGCGTATCCGCAATTTTTCTTGAGCACTCCTCCAGCAAGTTGGCCGCTTGATTGCATATGCTTGTATGTACAAGTAAAGACGTATGCGTATAAGTCCGCAGCGTCCACTGATTCGCTTGTCGCGCATTGAAGCGCACAGGCTGCTTGCCCACTGCCAGGGTTGGTTTGAATTGATCGCTGAGGAGTCTTTTTCGTGACTGACAACAAGATGACCACTGCTACTACCTTTACGAAGCACCGTGACGTCGAAATCCGTGCATCGCGCGGCACCAAGCTGACCGCCAAGAGCTGGCTGACTGAAGCGCCGCTGCGCATGTTGATGAACAACCTCGACCCGGAAGTCGCCGAGAACCCGAAAGAGCTGGTGGTCTACGGCGGTATCGGTCGCGCCGCTCGGAACTGGGAGTGCTACGACAAGATCGTCGAGAGCCTGACCAACCTGAACGACGACGAGACCCTGCTGGTGCAATCCGGCAAGCCGGTCGGCGTGTTCAAGACTCACAGCAACGCCCCGCGTGTACTGATCGCCAACTCCAACCTGGTTCCACACTGGGCGAGTTGGGAGCATTTCAACGAACTCGACGCCAAAGGCCTGGCCATGTACGGCCAGATGACCGCCGGCAGCTGGATCTACATCGGCAGCCAGGGCATCGTTCAGGGCACCTACGAAACCTTCGTTGAAGCTGGTCGTCAGCACTACAACGACAACCTCACCGGCAAGTGGGTCCTGACTGCAGGTCTGGGCGGCATGGGCGGTGCTCAGCCTCTGGCCGCAACCCTGGCCGGCGCGTGCTCGCTGAACATCGAATGCCAGCAGGTCAGCATCGATTTCCGCCTGAAAAGCCGTTACGTCGACGAGCAAGCCACCGATCTCGACGACGCGCTGGCGCGCATCGCCAAGTACACCAAAGAAGGCAAAGCGATCTCCATCGCGCTGCTGGGTAACGCGGCTGAAATTCTGCCGGAACTGGTCAAGCGCGGCGTGCGCCCGGACATGGTCACCGACCAGACCAGCGCCCATGACCCACTCAACGGTTACCTGCCGGCCGGCTGGACCTGGGACGAATACCGCGCCCGCGCCAAGACCGAACCGGCCGCTGTGATCAAAGCCGCCAAGCAATCGATGGCCGTGCACGTCAAAGCGATGCTGGAATTCCAGAAGCAAGGCATCCCGACTTTCGACTACGGCAACAACATCCGTCAGATGGCCCAGGAAGAAGGCGTCGAGAACGCATTCGACTTTCCGGGTTTCGTACCGGCTTACATCCGTCCGCTGTTCTGCCGTGGCATCGGCCCGTTCCGTTGGGCGGCGCTGTCGGGTGATCCGCAAGACATCTACAAAACCGACGCCAAGGTCAAAGAGCTGATCCCGGACGACGCCCACCTGCACAACTGGCTGGACATGGCCCGCGAACGCATCAGCTTCCAGGGTCTGCCGGCACGTATCTGCTGGGTTGGCCTGGGCCTGCGCGCCAAGCTCGGTCTGGCGTTCAACGAAATGGTGCGTAGCGGTGAGTTGTCGGCGCCAATCGTGATCGGTCGCGACCACCTCGACTCCGGCTCGGTGGCCAGCCCGAACCGTGAAACCGAATCGATGCAGGACGGTTCCGACGCCGTGTCCGACTGGCCACTGCTCAACGCTCTGCTCAACACCGCGAGCGGCGCGACCTGGGTTTCCCTGCACCACGGCGGCGGCGTCGGCATGGGCTTCTCCCAGCACTCGGGCATGGTGATCGTCTGCGACGGTACTGACGAAGCGGCCGAGCGTATTGCGCGCGTGCTGCACAACGACCCGGCCACCGGCGTCATGCGTCACGCCGATGCCGGTTACCAGATCGCCATCGACTGCGCCAAGGAACAGGGCCTGAACCTGCCGATGATTACCGGTAAATAAACGCAAAAACCCTGTAGAAGCTGCCGAAGGCTGCGATCTTTTGATCTTCAAAAAGATCGCAGCCTCGTTTCACTCGACAGCTCCTACAGGGGTACGAACCAATCCAGAATAACAATCCACAGAGGTTGAACCATGGCTGTCAGTCCCGATCGTGCAGGCAACAAACCGTTGATCGAAAGGCGTTCGATCGACTACATCCCGGAAGCGGAAAGACACGGTCGTCTGTTCAGCCAATTCACCCTGTGGATGGGTGCCAACCTGCAAATCACGGCGATTGTCACCGGGGCATTGGCGGTGGTGCTGGGCGGTGATGTGTTCTGGTCGTTGATCGGTCTGTTGATCGGTCAGCTGCTGGGCGGCGGCGTCATGGCGCTGCATGCGGCGCAAGGGCCGAAGCTTGGCCTGCCGCAGATGATCTCCAGCCGCGTGCAGTTCGGGGTTTATGGCGCAGCCATCCCGATCGTGCTGGTGTGCTTGATGTACCTGGGCTTCACCGCAACGGGCACGGTGCTTTCCGGCCAGGCGCTGGGCCAGTTGTTTGGCGTCAGCGACAGCATCGGCATTCTGATTTTCGCCAGCGTCATCGTGTTGGTGACGGTGATGGGTTATCGGGTCATCCACTGGATTGGCCGCGTCGCCAGCGTCATTGGCGTGATTGCGTTCGTTTTTCTGTTCTGGCGTCTGATGAGCCAGACCGACGTTGGCGCACTCCTGCAAATCCGCCACTTCAGCTGGAGCAGTTTCCTGCTGGCGGTGTCGCTCGCGGCGTCCTGGCAGATCGCTTTCGGCCCTTATGTGGCTGACTATTCGCGCTACCTGCCGAGCAAAACGTCAGCGGTGAAAACCTTTTTCGCCGCCGGCGCCGGTTCGGTGATTGGCGCCCAAGTGGCGATGATCCTTGGTGTGTTTGCTGCCGCTTCGGCCAACGGCCAGTTCGCCGGCCATGAAGTGGCTTACATCGTCGGTCTGGGCGGAACCGGTGCCACCGCTGCGCTGCTGTACTTCAGCATTGCGTTCGGCAAGGTGACCATCTCGACACTGAACTCCTACGGCAGCTTCATGTGCATCGCCACCATCATCAGCGGTTTCAAAGGTCATCTGCAGGTCTCGCGCATGCAGCGTCTGGTGTTCGTGCTGTTCATCGTCGGGGCGGCGACCCTGATCGCGTTGCTCGGTCAGCACTCGTTCCTCGGTGCGTTCAAGTCTTTCATCCTGTTCCTGCTCGCGTTCTTCACCCCGTGGAGCGCGATCAACCTGGTGGACTACTACTGCATCACTCGCGAGCGCTATGACGTGCCGGCGCTGGCCGATCCGAACGGTCGCTATGGCCGCTGGAACCTACTCGGTATCAGCGTTTATGTCTTCGGGGTACTGGTGCAATTGCCGTTCATCTCCACCAAGTTCTATACCGGTCCGCTGGTGGCCGCTCTCGGTGATGTGGATATCTCCTGGATCATCGGTCTGCTGCTGCCTGCCGCCGTGTATTACGTGTGCGCAAAAAAATGGCACAGCCCAGTGCCCGATCAACTGATTCTGCCGGTCGAGCAGGACAGCGTTGTACAACCTAAAACAAGTGGGGCCGTTCGCGCTGCGGCGCAGGCCTGATTGGACGTGGACAGGGCTGGATGCCTCTTGACTGCCGTAAGCCAATTCATGATTAGGAGCGTCGCAACAATGAAATCGAACAAGACCCTGCTGACTACATTGCTGTCCATGGGCCTGTTGGCCAGCGCTGGCGCCACTCAAGCCGCCGGCTGGTGCGAATCGGGCAAACCGGTGAAATTCGCCGGTCTGAACTGGGAAAGCGGCATGCTGCTGACCGACGTGCTGCAAGTGGTGCTGGAAAAAGGTTATGACTGCAAGACCGACAGCCTGCCGGGCAACTCCATCACCATGGAAAACGCCCTGAGCAGCAACGACATTCAAGTGTTCGCCGAAGAGTGGGTCGGCCGCAGCGAGGTCTGGAACAAGGCCGAGAAGGCCGGCAAAGTCGTCGGCGTTGGCGCCCCTGTAGTGGGCGCTATCGAAGGCTGGTACGTGCCGCGTTACGTGATCGAAGGCGACGCCAAGCGCAAACTTGAACCGAAAGCCCCTGACCTGAAAAACATCGCTGATCTGGCCAAGTACTCTGCTGTGTTCAAGGACGCCGAAGAGCCCTCCAAAGGCCGTTTCTACAACTGCCCGGCAGGCTGGACTTGTGAGCTGGACAACAGCGAAATGCTGAAAAGCTATGGTCTGGAAAGCAGCTACACCAACTTCCGTCCGGGCACCGGCCCGGCGCTGGATGCGGCGGTTCTGTCGAGCTACAAGCGTGGCGAGCCGATCCTGTTCTACTACTGGTCGCCAACCCCGCTGATGGGCCAGGTCGATCTGGTCAAACTGGAAGAAAAACCGGGCGTCGACAAGCGCGTGACGATCAAGGTCGGCCTGTCCAAGACCTTCCACGAGCAAGCCCCGGAGCTGGTGGCCGTGCTGGAGAAGGTCAACCTGCCAATCGACCTGCTCAACCATAACCTCGGCCGCATGGCGAAGGAACGTATCGAGTCGCCAAAACTGGCGAAAATCTTCCTCAAGGAACATCCTGAAGTCTGGCACGCATGGGTGAGCGAAGACGCAGCCAAAAAGATCGACGCGGCCTTGTAGGTCCAGCTTCTCCGGCTGCCGGCCACGGCAGTCGGATGCTTGATCGCAACCCCTTGATTGAGAGTCTCTTATGTTTCCCGAAAGCTTTACCTTTTCCATCGCCGACTGGGTCAACGGTTGGGTCGATTCCCTCGTCACCAACTATGGTGATGTGTTCCGCCAGATCTCGGACACCCTGCTGTGGGCCATCGTCAATCTTGAAGGCCTGCTGCGTGCAGCGCCGTGGTGGTTGATGCTGGCAATCGTCGGTGTCGTCGCCTGGCACGCAACGCGCAAAGTGGTGACCACGGCGGTGATCGTCGGTCTGCTGTTCCTCGTTGGCGCTGTCGGCCTGTGGGACAAACTCATGCAAACCCTGGCGCTGATGATGGTCGCGACGATCATTTCGGTGCTGATCGGCATACCGTTGGGGATTCTCTCGGCGCGCAGCAATCGCCTGCGTTCGGTGCTGATGCCGCTGCTCGACATCATGCAGACCATGCCGAGTTTCGTGTACCTGATCCCGGTGCTGATGCTGTTCGGTCTGGGCAAGGTGCCGGCGATTTTCGCCACCGTGATCTACGCCGCGCCGCCACTGATTCGCCTGACCGATCTGGGCATCCGCCAGGTCGACGGCGAAGTCATGGAAGCGATCAATGCGTTCGGCGCGAACCGCTGGCAGCAACTGTTCGGCGTGCAACTGCCGCTGGCCCTGCCGAGCATCATGGCCGGGATCAACCAGACCACCATGATGGCCCTGTCGATGGTGGTGATCGCCTCGATGATCGGCGCCAGTGGATTGTGTTTTTTTTTTTTGGTGTGGATTATGATT
>NZ_JBIUWI010000048.1:23613-44806 GCF_044743385.1 Pseudomonas sp. NPDC087639
CCGCATTACTCAGGCGTATGGTCGGCCACGGCATGAGGTGAGAAAATGAGAAACGCAACCGTGAGCAAGATCGAAGTCAAAAACGTCTTCAAGATTTTCGGCAACCGCGCCAAGGACGCCCTGGCCATGGTTGGCCAGGGCAAGACCAAGGATCAGGTGCTGAACGAAACCGGTTGCGTGGTCGGGGTCAACGACCTGTCGCTGAGCATCGGCACCGGCGAGATCTTCGTGATCATGGGCCTGTCCGGCTCCGGCAAGTCGACGCTGGTGCGCCATTTCAATCGCCTGATCGACCCGACCAGCGGCGCGATCCTGGTCGACGGCGTGGACATCCTGCAATACGACATGGAAGCCCTGCGCGAATTTCGCCGGCACAAGATCAGCATGGTCTTCCAGAGCTTCGGCCTGCTGCCGCACAAGACCGTGCTCGACAACGTCGCCTACGGCCTGAAAGTGCGCGGCGAGAGCAAGCAACTGTGCGCCGAGCGGGCGCTGCACTGGATCAACACCGTGGGCCTCAAGGGCTACGAAAACAAATACCCGCATCAGCTTTCCGGCGGCATGCGTCAGCGTGTCGGCCTGGCCCGTGCCTTGGCGGCGGACACTGACATCATCCTGATGGACGAGGCGTTCAGCGCGCTGGATCCGCTGATCCGCGCCGAGATGCAGGACCAGTTGCTGGAACTGCAAAAGACCCTGCACAAGACCATCGTCTTCATCACCCACGACCTCGACGAGGCCGTGCGCATCGGCAACCGCATTGCGATCCTCAAGGACGGCAAGCTGATTCAGGTCGGTACGCCGCGCGAGATCCTGCATTCGCCGGCGGATGAGTATGTCGACCGGTTCGTGCAGCGGCGTGCGGCGGTGGTTTGACAGATTTTGTGGTGAGACAGCTTTTGTGGTGAGGGGATTTCCGCATCAACAGAATTGGCATGAGGTTTTAGATGTCCCAGGCTGAAAAAATCGTGATCACCGGCGACCATCTGCGTTGGCAGGACGTGGTCGCCGTCGCGCGGCACGGCGCGCAACTTGAGCTGTCGGGCGAGGCCTGGGCGCGCATCGAAAACGCTCAGGCCATCGTTCAGCGCATTGTCGTCAGCGGCGAGCGCGCTTATGGCGTCAACACCGGTCTGGGCGGGTTGTCCAACGTCTCGCTGAAAGACGAACAACTCAGCCAGTTGTCGCGCAACACCTTGCTCAGCCACGCCTGCGGCGTCGGCCCGGTACTGCCTGACGAACAGACCCGCGCGATCATCTGCGCAGCAATCCGCAACTACAGCCACGGCAAATCCGGCCTGCATCGCCGGGTCGTCGAAGCACTGCTGGCGCTACTCAATCGCGGCATCACCCCGCAGGTTCCGTCGCAAGGTTCGGTGGGTTACCTGACCCACATGGCACACATCGGCATCGCGCTGCTCGGTGTCGGTAATGTCAGCTATCGCGGGCAGATTGTTTCTGCACAACAGGCCTTGGCCGAAGAGGGCCTGCAACCGGTGCAACTCGGCGCGAAAGACGGTTTGTGTCTGGTCAACGGTACGCCGTGCATGACTGGCCTCAGCTGTCTGGCCATCGCCGATGCCACGCGTCTGCTGCAATGGGCCGACGTCATCGGCGCCATGAGTTTCGAAGCTCAGCGTGGTCAGATCGATGCGTTCGATGCCGAGATCATTGCGCTCAAACCGCACCCGGGCATGCAGCAGGTTGGCGTCAATCTGCGCGCGTTGCTTGATGGCAGTGAAGTGATCGCGTCGAGCAAAGGCATTCGCACTCAAGATGCCTTGAGCATTCGTTCGATCCCGCAGGTTCATGGCGCCGCGCGCGATCAACTCGAGCACGCAATCAAACAGGTCGAAGTCGAACTCAACGGCTGCACCGACAACCCGTTGCTGTTGGGGACACCGGATAATTTCCGCGTCATGTCGCAAGCCAATCCGCACGGCCAATCGGTAGCGATGGCCGCTGATCTGCTGGCGATCGCCGTGGCGGAAATCGGCTCGATTGCCGAGCGCCGTCTTGATCGTCTGGTGAATCCACATGTCAGCGGTTTGCCGGCGTTTCTGGTGGCCAATCCGGGGGTGAACTCGGGGATGATGATCGTGCAATACGTCGCCGCGTCGCTGTGTGCGGAAAACCGCCAATTGGCGCAACCGGCGGTGCTCGACAACTACGTCACCTCCGGTTTGCAGGAAGACCATCTGAGCATGGGTACCAGCGCCGCGCTGAAGCTGCATCGCGCGCTGGAAAACTGCACGCAGATCCTCGCCATCGAATATCTGCTGGCGGCCCAGGCGTTTGAATTCTTGAAAGCGCAGCGCTTTGGCGCGGGCACCGATATCGCGTGGCGCCTGCTGCGTGAGAAAGTCCCGGCCTACGATCAGGACCGCTGGCTGGCGCCGGATATCGCCGCCGCTGCGAGCGTTTTGAAAGACCCGAATTTGCTGCACAACGTATTACCGAATTTGCACTGATTTCTTAAACGCCAGCGTGCCAAGGCGCGGATCGCCCAAAAAGCGAAATGCGACGGATAACGGAATGCTCCGGAGCGACTGGCGAGCCAATAACAATCTCTCAAAAGGAGCATTTAAATGACTGCGCTAAACCTGATCCCCGGCCAACTGAGCCTGGCTCAACTGCGTGACGTTTTTCAAAACCCGGTCAAGCTGACCCTCGACAACAGCGCATCGCAGCAGATCGAAGCCAGTGTGGCCTGCGTCGAACAGATCCTCGCCGAGAACCGCACCGCCTACGGCATCAACACCGGGTTCGGCCTGCTGGCCTCGACTCGTATTGCCAGCGAAGACCTGGAAAACCTCCAGCGCTCGCTGGTGTTGTCCCACGCCGCCGGCGTCGGTCAGCCGATCAGCGATGACTTGGTGCGTCTGATCATGGTGCTCAAGGTCAACAGCCTCAGCCGTGGTTTCTCCGGGATTCGTCGGCAGGTGATCGATGCGCTGATTGCGCTGATCAATGCCGAGGTCTATCCGCACATTCCGCTGAAAGGTTCGGTGGGTGCTTCCGGTGATCTGGCGCCGTTGGCGCACATGTCGCTGGTGCTGCTGGGCGAGGGCAAGGCGCGCTACAAAGGCGAGTGGATGGAAGCGACTGAAGCGCTGAAAGTCGCCGGTCTAACACCACTGACGCTGGCGGCGAAAGAAGGTCTGGCGCTGCTCAACGGGACTCAGGTGTCGACTGCGTTTGCCTTGCGCGGTCTGTTTGAAGGTGAGGATCTGTTTGCCGGTGCGATCGCGTTGGGCGGTCTGACCGTTGAAGCGGTGCTCGGCTCGCGCTCGCCTTTCGACGCGCGTATTCACGCCGCCCGCGGCCAGAAAGGCCAGATCGACGCCGCCGCCGCTTACCGTGATTTGCTCGGTGAGCGCAGCGAAGTTTCCGACTCGCACCAGAACTGCGACAAGGTCCAGGATCCGTACTCCCTGCGCTGCCAGCCGCAAGTCATGGGCGCCTGCCTGACCCAGTTCCGCCAGGCTGCTGAAGTGCTGGCGGTCGAAGCCAACGCCGTGTCGGATAACCCGTTGGTGTTCGCCGCTGAAGGCGATGTGATTTCCGGCGGTAACTTCCACGCCGAACCGGTGGCCATGGCCGCTGACAACATGGCCTTGGCCATCGCTGAAATCGGCTCGCTGAGTGAACGCCGCATCTCGCTGATGATGGACAAGCACATGTCGCAACTGCCGCCGTTCCTGGTGGCCAATGGCGGGGTCAACTCCGGTTTCATGATCGCTCAGGTGACAGCCGCGGCACTGGCCAGCGAAAACAAGGCGCTGTCCCATCCGCATTCGGTGGACAGCCTGCCGACCTCGGCCAACCAGGAAGACCATGTGTCCATGGCCCCGGCGGCCGGCAAGCGCTTGTGGGAAATGGCCGAGAACACTCGCGGGATTCTCGCGGTGGAATGGCTCGCGGCGGTACAGGGGCTGGATCTGCGTAACGGCCTGAAGACTTCGGCGAAGCTGGAAAAGGCTCGGGCGATTCTGCGTAAGGAAGTGCCGTTCTATGAGAAGGACCGGTTTTTTGCGCCGGACATCAATGCAGCGACCGAGTTGTTGGCTTCGCGGTGTTTGACTGAGCTGGTGCCGGCGAAATTGCTGCCTAGCCTGTAAGGACCTCTTCGCGAGCAGGCTCGCTCCCACAGTTGGAATGCGTATCCCTGTGGGAGCGAGCCTGCTCGCGAAATCGATTTTGAATAGTGTGGAGACTAAGGGATGAAAACCCTCTGGCAACACTGCCACGTCGCAACCATGGCGCAAGGCGTCTACTCGATCATCGAGGACGCGGCCATCGTGACGTCCGGTGCGCATATCGAGTGGATCGGCCCGCGTCATCAATTACCGTCCGGCGAATACCCGGCGGTCAACGATCTGCAAGGCGCGTGGGTCACTCCGGGCCTGATCGACTGCCACACCCACACCGTGTTCGGCGGCAACCGCAGCGGCGAATTCGAAAAGCGCCTGCAAGGTGTCAGCTACGCCGAGATCGCGGCGCAGGGTGGTGGCATTGCCAGTACCGTACGCGCCACTCGTGAAGCCACCGAAGACGAACTGTTCGCCAGCGCCGCCAAACGCCTGAAAAGCCTGATGCGCGACGGCGTGACCACGGTGGAAATGAAGTCCGGCTACGGTCTCGATCTGGCCAGTGAGCGCATAATCCTCCGGGTCATCCGTCGCCTGGCAAAAGAGCTGCCGATCAGCGTGCGCAGCACCTGCCTGGCTGCTCACGCGTTGCCACCGGAATACAAGGATCGCGCCGACGATTACATCGATCACATCTGCGCCGAAATGCTGCCCGCGCTGGCTGCCGAAGGCCTGGTAGATGCCGTGGATGCCTTCTGCGAATACCTGGCGTTCTCGCCGGAGCAAGTCGAGCGCGTGTTCATCACCGCGCAAAAACTCGGTCTGCCGGTGAAACTGCACGCCGAGCAATTGTCGTCGCTGCACGGCTCCAGCCTGGCCGCGCGCTACCACGCGTTGTCCGCCGATCACCTGGAGTTCATGGACGAAACCGACGCCATTGCCATGGCCGCATCCGACACCGTCGCAGTGCTGCTGCCGGGCGCGTTCTACTTCCTGCGTGAAACCCAATTGCCGCCAATGGACGTCCTGCGCAAGCACAAGGTGAAGATCGCCATCGCCAGCGACCTCAACCCCGGCACCTCGCCGGCATTGTCCCTGCGCCTGATGTTGAACATGGCCTGCACCTGCTTCCGCATGACCCCGGAAGAAGCCTTGGCCGGCGCGACGATTCATGCCGCGCAAGCGCTGGGCATGGCCGACACTCACGGCTCACTGGAAGTCGGCAAGGTCGCGGATTTTGTCGCCTGGCACATCGATCGTCCGGCGGATCTGGCCTATTGGCTCGGTGGCGATCTGGACAAACGCGTCGTGCGTCACGGCGTTGAATCAAGTCTGTAGGAGAGCGGTTGTGGATAAGGTTCTGAGCTTCAAACAAGGTCGCGTGCCGCTGCTGATCAGCATGCCCCATGCCGGTGTACGTCTGACCCCGGTGGTCGAGGCCGGCCTGATTGGCGACGCTAAAAGCCTGCCGGACACTGACTGGCATATTCCGCAGCTCTACGACTTTGCCGAAGTACTGGGCGCCAGCACGCTGGCGGCCGAGTACTCGCGTTTCGTCATCGACCTGAATCGCCCGTCCGACGACAAGCCGCTGTACGCCGGCGCCACCACCGGGCTGTACCCGGCGACGCTGTTTGATGGCATCCCGTTGTTCAAGGAAGGGCTGGAGCCGTCGAAAGAAGAACGCGCGACATATCTGGAGCAGATCTGGACGCCGTATCACCGCACCTTGCAAGAGGAGCTGGCACGGCTGAAGGCCGAGTTCGGCTATGCGCTGCTGTTCGATGCACACTCGATCCGTTCGATCATCCCGCACCTGTTCGACGGCAAATTGCCGGACTTCAACCTCGGCACCTTCAACGGCGCGAGCTGCGATCCGCAACTGGCCGCGCAACTGGAAGCGATCTGCGCGCGTCATGGCGATTACAGCCATGTGCTCAATGGGCGCTTCAAGGGCGGCCACATCACCCGCCATTACGGCAACCCGGCCGAGAACATCCACGCCGTGCAACTGGAACTGGGGCAGTGCACGTACATGGAAGAGTTCGAACCGTTCCGCTATCGCGCCGATCTGGCCGAGCCAACGCAGGTGGTGCTCAAAGAGTTGCTGCAAGGCTTCATCGCCTGGGGCAAATCCCGCTACAGCGCATAAACCTCTTTCTGTGGGAGCATGCTCATTGACGTAAATCGGGTTTATGATGCCCAACGGCAGAATAATAGAAGTCCCCCCAGGGATGACCTCGACCCCTTACGGAGCGCGCAATGCAGACTTTGTTTCCGCAGATCAAACCACACGCCCGGCACGATCTGGCTGTCGATGACACGCATACGCTGTACGTCGACGAAAGCGGTTCGCCGGAAGGCTTGCCGGTCGTGTTCATCCACGGCGGCCCCGGTGCCGGGTGCGATGCACAGAGCCGCCGGTATTTCGATCCGAACCTGTACCGCATTGTCACCTTCGACCAGCGCGGCTGCGGACGCTCCACCCCGCACGCCAGCCTGGAAAACAACACCACCTGGGATCTGGTCGCCGACCTTGAGCGCATCCGCAAACACCTGGGCATCGACAAATGGGTGCTGTTCGGCGGCTCGTGGGGTTCGACCCTGGCACTGGCCTACGCGCAAACCCATCCGGAGCGCGTTCACGGTCTGATCCTGCGCGGGATCTTTCTCTGCCGACCGCAGGAAATCGAGTGGTTCTACCAGGCCGGTGCCAGCCGTCTGTTCCCCGATTACTGGCAGGACTACATTGCGCCGATCCCAGTGGACGAGCGCGACGACCTGCTCAACGCTTTCCACAAGCGCCTGACCGGCAATGATCAGATCGCCCAGATGCACGCGGCCAAAGCCTGGTCGACCTGGGAAGGGCGCACCGCGACCCTGCGGCCGAACCCGCTGGTGGTCGATCGTTTCTCCGAACCGCAGCGCGCCTTGTCGATTGCGCGGATCGAATGCCACTACTTCACCAATAACGCCTTCCTTGAACCGAACCAACTGATTCGCGATATGGGCAAGATCGCCCATCTGCCCGGCGTGATCATCCACGGCCGTTACGACGTGATCTGCCCGCTCGATAACGCTTGGGAATTGCATCAGGCCTGGCCGAACAGTGAGCTGCAAGTGATCCGCGATGCCGGCCACGCTGCGTCCGAACCGGGTATCACCGACGCATTGGTACGTGCCGCCGGTCAAATGGCCCGACGCCTGCTCGACCTGCCGCCCGAAGAAGCATGAAGGGGCTTTTACAACGCGTGCGTGGCGCGCGAGTCGAAGTGGCGGGAGAGGTGGTTGGCGCGGTAGATCACGGTTTGCTGGTGCTGGTGGCGGTCGAACCCGACGACACGCGTGCCAGCGCCGACAAACTTCTGCATAAGCTGCTTAACTATCGGGTATTCAGCGACGCCGAGGGCAAGATGAACTTGTCCCTCGCGGACGTTGGCGGCGGGCTGTTGCTGGTCTCTCAGTTCACCCTCGCTGCCGACACCAAAAGCGGGTTGCGGCCGAGCTTTTCAACCGCCGCCCCTCCGGCGCTGGGCGAGGAATTGTTCGACTATCTATTGAGCAAAGCGAAACAGGTGCATGGCACTGTGGCATCAGGTAGATTCGGCGCCGATATGCAGGTGCATTTGGTCAACGATGGCCCTGTTACCTTTTTGTTACAGACCTGAAAGCACCTGAAACACCTTTTTAGGAAATTTCGACTGTTTTTAGGGTGTTTTCGCGATAAATACTTTGTTACCCCTGATGCGTTGTCACGCGGGCTACTAGATAATCGCGCGCTATGGGGATCAGCGTTCGTTGGTCCATTTTTGACTTAGGTAGAGACTTGTCTGGATCCGATTGGGGAATCATTTTGCCCTAGCGGAGTCGGAACAATGCTCGCCAACTTGGCAAGGGTGCTCTGGTAGGTCGGCTTTTCAATGCCGATACCTTTAAAGACACTTCATCTGGCCGTTGGTTTTTTGATCTGTTTTCGGCGAGGGTTGCTCGTGATCGTTAGTCCCTGTAATGCAGCAAAAATGTCTGCCAAACGCATGCGAAGTGCCCTGGTAGCGGGTTCGGCGCTCCTGTGCCTGCTCAGCGCCGGTCAGCTTTGGGCGTTCAATCTTGACGATGTATCCGCCAAGGCTAAAGAGCTGGCCGGGCAGAAGTTCGAAGCCCCGCGCAGCAACCTGCCGAACGAGTTCCGCGACATGAAGTTCGCGGATTATCAGAAAATCCGTTTCCTCACCGAAAAGGCTGAGTGGGCTGATCAGAAGACGCCGTTCAAACTGTCCTTCTATCACCAGGGTATGCACTTCGATACACCGGTGAAAATCAACGAAATCACGGCGAACACCGTCGAAGAGATCAAATACGATCCGACGCGTTTCGATTTCGGCGATTTGAAATTCGATCCTAAAGCCACCGAACAACTGGGTTATGCCGGTTTCCGTGTGCTGTACCCGATCAACAAAGCCGACAAGCAAGACGAAATCATGACCATGCTCGGTGCGAGCTACTTCCGCGTCGTCGGCAAGGGTCACACCTACGGTCTGTCGGCCCGTGGTCTGGCGGTCGATACCGCGCTGCCGTCGGGTGAAGAATTCCCGCGTTTTCGCGAATTCTGGATTCAACAGCCGAAGCCGGGCGACAAGCACCTGGTGATCTTCGCCCTGCTGGATTCGCCGCGTGCCACCGGCGCCTACCGTTTGATCCTGCGTCCGGGCAGCGACACCATTGTCGACGTCAAGGCGCAGATGTTCCTGCGTGACAAGGTCGGCAAACTGGGCATCGCGCCACTGACCAGCATGTTCCTGTTCGGCGCCAACCAGCCGTCGAAAGTTCTCAACTATCGTCGTGAGCTGCACGACTCCAGCGGTCTGTCGATCCATGCCGGCAACGGCGAGTGGATCTGGCGCCCACTGAACAACCCGAAACATCTGGCCGTGAGCAACTTCAGCGTCGAGAACCTGCGTGGTTTCGGTCTGCTGCAACGTGGCCGTGACTTCAGCCACTACGAAGACCTCGACGACCGCTACGACAAGCGCCCAAGCGCGTGGATCGAACCGAAGGGCGACTGGGGCAAAGGCACCGTCGATCTGGTCGAAATTCCGACTGCCGACGAAACCAACGACAACATCGTTGCGTTCTGGAGCCCGGAAAAAATGCCGGAGCCAGGCCAGCCGCTGGACTTCGCTTACCGCATGCACTGGACCATGGACGAAGCGGCGATTCACGCGCCGGACAGCGCCTGGGTTGCGCAGACTCTGCGTTCCACCGGTGACGTCAAACAATCGAACCTGATCCGTCAGCCGGACGGCAGCGTTGCCTATCTGGTCGACTTCGAAGGCCCATCGCTGGCAGCTCTGACTCCGGATGCCGACGTGCGCAGCCAGGTCAGCGTTGGCGACAACGCCGAACTGGTCGAGAACAGCGTGCGCTACAACCCGGAAACCAAGGGCTGGCGCTTGACCCTGCGGATGAAGATCAAGGACGCGAGCAAGTCGACCGAGATGCGAGCCGCCCTGGTGCAGCCAATCGTGACCGCTGATCTGGCCAAGTCTTCGGTGCCGGCGTCCAACTCGTCCGTCGCCAAGGCCGACAAGGTTGCCGCCAAGCAGCAAGAGAAGCTCGACAAGGAAGCCAAGGCCGCCGAGGCCAAACAGGCCGACGCCAAGCCAGTTGCAGATGCCAAGGACAAGGCCAACAAAGACGCCAAGCAGCCAGTGGCTGCGGACGCGGCCCCAGCCACACCGGAATCGGCGCCGACTGACGAAGTCCTGACCGAGACCTGGAGCTATCAGTTGCCTGCCGATGAGTAACTCTCAAGTACAGCCAGAGACTCTGTCCGAGTATCTGGCGCATCTGCCGATGACCGACCAGCAGCGCGCGGAACTCGCGGGTTGCCAGTCGTTCAGCGAGCTGCATCAACGCCTGTCGTCCTCGACGTTCGACGCTCCTGCCGAAGCCGCCCAGGCTTCGGTGGGCAAGCGCCTGACCCTGAGCACCGCCGAAGAGCTTGAAGAAGCGGAAATGCTGGTGCTCGACGCCAGCGGTCGAGTCAGCCTCAAGGCCACACCGCCGATTCGTCGGACCAAAGTCGTTCCGGAGCCATGGCGCACCAATATTCTGGGGCGTGGCTGGCGTCGTATGACCGGCCGTACCAATCCACCGCAACCGCCGAAGGACGAGAACGTCCTGCCGGCCGCGCGCTGGCGCACCGTCGGTTCGATCCGCCGCTACATTCTGTTGGTGTTGATGCTCGGCCAGACCATCGTTGCCGGCTGGTACATGAAAGGCATCATGCCTTACCAGGGCTGGTCGTTCGTCGATCTGGACGAAGTCCTGCACCAGCCGCTGCTGCAAACCGCCACGCAAGTGCTGCCGTATGCGCTGCAAACCAGCATCCTGATTCTCTTCGGTATTCTGTTCTGCTGGGTGTCGGCCGGTTTCTGGACGGCACTGATGGGCTTCCTCGAGTTGCTCACCGGTCACGATAAATACCGCATTTCCGGCAAAAGCGCCGGCAACGAGCCGATTGCCAAAGACGCTCGTACCGCGCTGGTCATGCCGATCTGCAACGAAGACGTGCCACGGGTATTTGCCGGTCTGCGCGCAACGTTTGAGTCGGTCGCTGCTACCGGTGATCTGGATCGCTTCGACTTCTTCGTGCTCAGCGACAGTAACGACACCGACATCTGCGTGGCCGAGCAACAGGCCTGGCTGGACGTCTGCCGCGAAGCCAAGGGCTTCGGCAAGATCTTCTATCGCCGCCGTCGCCGTCGCGTTAAGCGCAAGAGCGGCAACCTCGACGACTTCTGCCGTCGTTGGGGTGGTGATTACAAGTACATGGTCGTCCTCGACGCTGACTCCGTGATGAGCGGTGAGTGTCTGACCAGTCTGGTGCGCCTGATGGAAGCTACGCCGGACGCCGGGATCATCCAGACCGCGCCGCGTGCGTCGGGCATGGACACTCTGTATGCGCGCATGCAGCAGTTCGCCACTCGCGTTTATGGGCCGCTGTTCACCGCCGGTCTGCACTTCTGGCAGTTGGGCGAATCCCACTACTGGGGTCACAACGCGATCATCCGCATGAAGCCGTTCATCGACCACTGCGCCTTGGCGCCGTTGCCGGGCAAGGGCGCGTTTTCCGGTGCGATCCTGTCTCACGACTTTGTTGAAGCCGCGCTGATGCGTCGTGCCGGTTGGGGCGTGTGGATTGCCTACGACCTGCCAGGCAGCTACGAAGAACTGCCGCCGAACCTGCTCGACGAACTCAAGCGTGACCGTCGCTGGTGCCACGGCAACTTGATGAACTTCCGTCTGTTCCTGGTCAAAGGCATGCACCCGGTACACCGCGCGGTGTTCCTCACCGGCGTGATGTCGTACCTGTCGGCGCCGTTGTGGTTCTTCTTCCTGGTGTTGTCGACCGCGCTGCTGGCGGTGAACACGCTGATGGAGCCGCAGTACTTCCTTGAGCCGCGTCAGCTCTATCCGCTGTGGCCGCAATGGCACCCGGACAAGGCGATCGCGCAGTTCTCGACGACTATCGTGCTGTTGTTCCTGCCGAAACTGTTGAGCATCATCCTGATCTGGGCCAAGGGCGCGAAAGAGTTCGGCGGCAAGTTCAAGGGAACGATGTCGATGCTGCTGGAGATGCTGTTCTCCATGCTGCTGGCGCCGGTGCGGATGATTTTCCACACCCGTTTCGTGCTGGCCGCGTTCCTCGGCTGGGCCGCGACCTGGAACTCGCCACAGCGTGACGACGACTCCACACCGTGGAGCGAGGCGGTCAAGCGCCACGGCCCGCAGACCCTGCTGGGCTTCTGCTGGGCGCTGTTGGTGATCTGGCTGAACCCGAGCTTCCTGTGGTGGCTGGTACCGATTGTCGGTTCGCTGATGCTGTCGATCCCGGTGTCGGTGATTTCCAGCCGTGTCGGTCTGGGCCTCAAATCCCGTGACGAGAGCCTGTTCCTCATCCCTGAGGAATACAATCCGCCACAGGCGCTGCTGGCGACTGACCAGTACACCCACGAGAACCGTTGGCATGCGCTGAATGACGGCTTTATCCGTGCAGTGGTCGATCCGCAGCAGAACGCCTTGGCGTGCTCGCTGGCGACTTCCCGTCACGGTCAGGCCGAGCCGATCGAATGGCTGCGTCAGGAGCGTGTTCGTCACGCGATCAAGGTTGGCCCTGCCGGGTTGAATAACCATGATCGTCTGCAACTGCTGAGCGACCCGGTTGCGCTGGCGCGCTTGCATGAGCAGGTCTGGGGCGAAGGTCACGCCGAGTGGCTGGACGCATGGCGGGCTTCGGTGAAAGCCGATCCGCATGCGCCGCTGCTGCCGCTGCGACCGGTGAGCATGCAAGCTCAACCGGCCTGATAAGAAGCCCCGCGAAAGCGGGGTTTTTTTTTGCCCTGACGACAGCGGGCGCTGATCTGCAATCGATCAAAAAACCTTGTGCAAACGAACGAGTGCGTTAGCATCCGTCCCCGAATTGGCGCACCCGGGCATTTTTGCCCGTCTCTGTTGGTTTTCGCGCCGCAAACGCAATGGTTTTGGGGACTTGAAGATGAAGAAGTATCTGTCGATGCTGCTGGTCGGCGTCACGGCACTGGTTGCAGTCACTGCGGCGCAGGCTGGCGCAATTGATGAAGCGGTCAAGCGCGGCACGTTGAAAGTCGGTATGGATCCGACCTACATGCCGTTCGAGATGACCAACAAGCGCGGCGAGATCATCGGCTTCGAAGTCGACATCCTCAAAGCCATGACCAAAGCCATGGGCGTCAAGCTGGAGCTGGTTTCGACCGGTTACGACGGGATTATCCCGGCGCTTATGACCGACAAATTCGACATGATCGGCAGCGGCATGACCCTGACTCAGGAACGCAACCTGCGCCTGAACTTCAGCGAACCGTTCATCGTCGTCGGCCAGACCCTGCTGATCCGCAAGGAACTGGAAGGCACCATCAAGTCGTATAAAGACCTGAACACCGCCGACTACCGCATTACCTCAAAACTCGGCACCACCGGTGAAATGGTCGCCAAGAAGCTGATCTCCAAAGCCAAGTACCACGGCTACGACAACGAGCAGGAAGCCGTGCTCGACGTGGTCAACGGCAAGGCCGACGCCTTCATCTACGACGCGCCATACAACGTTGTCGCGGTAAACAAGGTCGGCGCCGGCAAACTGGTGTTCCTCGACAAGCCCTTCACCTACGAGCCACTGGCCTTCGGTCTGAAGAAGGGTGACTACGACAGCCTCAATTTCATCAACAACTTCCTGCACCAGATCCACGAAGACGGCACCTACGATCGCATCCATGACAAGTGGTTCAAGAGCACCGAGTGGCTCAAGGACATGGAATAACGCCGGTCTGCAAGACCGCGTTACCCCTTTCGCGAGCAGGCTCGCTCCCACATTGGAATGCATTTCAAATGTGGGAGCGAGCCTGCTCGCGAAGAGGACCTTGTAAGCAACACCAATCCCGGAACCTGCAATGAAACATAAAAAAGCCCAATGGCCCTGGCACGTCCTCACCGTGCTGGTGCTGATCGGCCTGGCCGGTGCGTTGTATTACGCCACGTCGCTGATGTCCTACGAATGGCGCTGGAATCGCGTGCCGCAGTACTTCGCCTGTCAGGCCGAAGAAACCCAGCGTGCCGCCGACATTTCCACCGTCACCGAACTGGTGCGCAAGGGCGGTAGCGCGCAAGTCACTCTGCGCAACGATGCCGGTGACGAGCAGCACCTGACCGTCGACGAGAACAGCCTGCAATTCGCTCAGGGCGACGATGTGGCCGAAGGCGACGTCGTGGGTGTCACTCGGCATTGGGCGGCAGGGCCGCTGTTGTGGGGGCTGTGGACGACGCTTTGGCTGTCGGTGGTCTCCGGCATTCTCGGTTTGTTGATCGGTCTGGTCACCGGGCTGTGCCGCCTGTCGAGCAACCCGACGTTGCGCGACCTGTCGAGCATCTACGTTGAACTGGTGCGCGGCACGCCGCTGCTGGTGCAGATTTTCATTTTCTACTTCTTCATCGGCACGGTGATGAACCTGTCCCGGGAGTTCGCCGGGATCGCCGCGCTGTCGCTGTTTACCGGCGCCTATGTGGCCGAGATCATTCGTTCCGGCGTGCAGTCGATTGCCCGTGGCCAGAACGAAGCCGCGCGATCGCTCGGTCTGAGCGCTGGCCAGTCGATGCGTCATGTGGTGCTGCCACAAGCGTTCAAACGCGTGCTGCCGCCACTGGCGGGGCAGTCCATCAGTCTGGTCAAGGACACCTCGCTGGTGTCGGTGATCGCCATCACCGAGCTGCTGAAAAGCGGCCGTGAAGTCATCACCACTTCGTTCTCGCCGTTCGAGATTCTGTTCTGCGTGGCCGGTCTGTACCTGTTGATCAACCTGCCGCTGTCGAAAATCGCCAGCCGGCTTGAGCGGAGGCTCGCGCAAAGTGATTGAAGTCCGCGATCTGGTAAAAGTCTTCGACACCCGTGGCCAGGTAGTGCGCGCGGTGGATAACGTCAGCACCAAGGTGGCCAAGGGCGAAGTACTGGTGGTGATCGGCCCGTCCGGTTCCGGCAAGTCGACCTTCCTGCGCTGCCTCAATGGCCTGGAAGAGTTCGATTCGGGTTCGGTGAGCATCGACGGTCTGCAACTGGCTGACCCGAAAACCGACGTCAACGCCTACCGCCGCGAAGTCGGCATGGTGTTCCAGCATTTCAACCTGTTCCCGCACATGACCGTGCTGGAAAACCTTTGTCTGGCGCAAAAAGTCGTGCGCAAGCGCGGCAAGAAAGAGCGCGAGGCGAAGGCCATGGAGTTGCTGAAAAAGGTCGGTATCGCGCAGAAAGCCAACGAGTTTCCGTCACGCCTGTCCGGCGGTCAGCAGCAGCGCGTGGCGATTGCCCGGGCGCTGGCGATGGAGCCGAAGGTGATGCTGTTCGATGAGCCGACCTCGGCCCTCGACCCGGAAATGGTCGGCGAAGTACTGGATGTGATGAAGAACCTGGCCGTGGAAGGCATGACCATGGTCTGCGTCACCCACGAAATGGGCTTCGCCCGGGAAGTGGCAGATCGGGTGCTGTTCTTCGATCACGGCAAGTTGCTGGAAGATGCGTCGCCGGCGGAGTTCTTTGATGCGCCAAAGGATCCGCGCGCTCAGGCTTTTCTACGGCAGGTCCTGTAATTTCGGCGTCCTCTCGGACGCCATCGCTGGCAAGCCAGCTCCCACAGTGAATCGGCTGAACACAAACTTTGTGATCGACTACAAACCTGTGGGAGCTGGCTTGCCAGCGATAGCATCACCTCGGTCCACAGTGAACCGAGGCAGATGAATCACCTCAAACCTTGAATCGCCCCACCAGCGTCTGCAGATGCGTCCCCAGCCGCGCCAGCTCAACGCTGGACGCTGCCGTCTCTTCACTCGCCGCCGATGTCTGATCCGACACATCGCGCACATTCAGCACGCTACGGTTGATCTCTTCCGCCACCGCGCTCTGCTGCTCTGCCGCCGCAGCGATCTGCTGGTTCATCGCCTGAATCGCCGAAACAGTGCGGGTGATGCTTGCCAGCGAGCCACCGGCCCGACGGGTCAGCTCAACGCTGCTGTCGGTCAGGGTGCGGCTGTTGTCCATGATCGTCGCCACTTGCTGGGTGCCGTTTTGCAGGCCGACGATCAGCTCTTCGATCTCTTCGGTGGACTTCTGCGTGCGCTGGGCGAGGCTGCGTACTTCATCGGCAACCACGGCGAAACCACGACCGGCCTCACCGGCACGCGCCGCCTCGATGGCCGCGTTGAGCGCCAGCAGGTTGGTTTGCTGGGCCACGGATTTGATTACGTCGAGGACGCTGCCGATCTTGTCGCTTTCGCGCTTGAGTTCGCCCATGGCTTCGGTGGAGTGACCGACTTCAACGGCCAGACGCTCGATCTGCGCAATGGCTTCGCCGACGACTTTGTCGCCTTCGCGGGCCTGTTGGTCCGCAGCGACAGCGGCTTCGGAAGCCTCTTCAGCGTTGCGCGCAACTTCCTGCACGGTGGCAGCCATTTCGTTCATGGCGGTGGCGACCTGATCGGTCTCGATCTTCTGATTGTTGACCCCGGCGCTGGTTTGCTCGGTCACGGCGGACAGCTCTTCGGCGGCACTGGCGATCTGTGTGACGCCATCGCTGATCCCGCCGATCAACTCGCGCAGGCCTTGGGTCATGCTCTGCATCGAACGCTGCAACTGGCCAAGTTCGTCGCGGCGCAACGAGACCAGGTTGTGGGTCAGGTCGCCGGCTGCGACGCGCTCGGCGACTTTCAGGGTCTGGTTCAGCGGAATGATGATTTGCCGCGTGATCGCCCAAGCCGCCAGCAGGCCGAAGGCCAAGGCCAGCAGGGTGGCGATCAACAGCATGTTCTTGGCGTGGGCGGCATCGGTGTCGCGCACGATAGTTTGCGAAGCCGTCAGCTTCTTGCTGAGGTCGATCAAGATGTCGCCCTGAGCGGACATGCGCGCGAGTGACTTGGCATTGGTGACCTGCGAATCGCGGAACTGAGCGACCGCCGCGCGATAGGCTTTGATCGAATCGGTGGCCTGTTGCAGGTTGGCGATGTGTTGTTCCGGCAGTTTCGACGACAGGCTTTCAAGATTTTTGAGGGCATTGTCGATGGCATTCAGTGCCGGTTGTTCTGCTTCAGCCTTGCCGCTGTAGGTGTAGCCGCGCACTTGATAACGCGCCTGCTGGAGCAGTTTGCTCAGTTCAATCACGCTGTTGAACTGCGCGACGCTGTCACCTTGCAGCAAGGATTTTTCAACTTCCGATACCTTTGCCACGGCGTTGTCGGCGCTGGCGCCCAGCTTGCTGCGGGCGTCTTCGCGCTGGACGGTGGCTTGAGTCATGTCGGCAAAAGCACGTTTGTATTCGGCAACGGCGGCCAATTGCTGATCGACCATGGCGGCGTCGGATGGTTGTTCAATCAGGCCGCGTGCGGTTTGCAGGCCGCTGTCGAGTTTGTTCAGCAACTCGTTGACCGCGCCCGGGCCTTGTTCGCCACGGCGTGCGTCATAGTCCACGCGCGCCAGGCGCAGGTCTTTGGTCAGCTCGTTGAGGCTGGAGATGAAACCGAGCTTGTCCCCACGGCTGATGATGCCGCTCATGCCGGTCCAGCCGGTAAAGGTGATCAACAGCGTCAGCACCAGCACCAGGCCGAAACCGATTCCCAGTTTGCGTTTGACGCTGACGTTTCCAAGACTCTCGGCTAACCAACGGTACATGCGACGACTCCCTCAGACCACTCATTGGACTTATGGGAACTGTATCGGCTGCGTGATGGCATTCTGTAATGCCATCTGTCCTGGCTAGAAGAGGCGGGCGAGGAGGGCGGTGACGGCGGTTTCGACGCGCAGGATGCGTTCGCCCAGTTGCACCGGTTGCAGGCCGGATTTGGCCAGCAGATCGATTTCGTAAGGAATCCAGCCACCTTCGGGGCCGATGGCCAAAGTCACCGGTTCGCTCAATGCGCGCGGGCAGGGCGGATAGCTACCGGGATGGCCGACCAGACCGAGTGTGCCTTCAGTAATCGCTGGCAGGCGGTCTTCGACAAACGGCTTGAAGCGTTTCTCGATGATGATTTGCGGCAGCACCGTATCCCGCGCCTGTTCGAGGCCGAGGATCAGCTGTTCGCGGATTGCGTCAGGTTCGAGAAACGGTGTCTGCCAGAAACTCTTCTCGACCCGATAGCTGTTGACCAGAATGACCTTTGACACACCCATGGTCGCCACGGTCTGGAACACCCGACGCAGCATTTTTGGACGCGGCAGGGCCAGTACCAAGGTCAGCGGCAGTTTGGCCGGTGGCGGCTGATCGACGCTGACGCGTAGTTCAGCTTCACCAGCCTCCAGCCGCAAAAGCTCAGCCGAACCCATCAGCCCATTGATGCGCCCGACCCGCAGGCTGTCACCCACTTGCGAGCGATGAACTTCCTGCATGTGCGTCAGGCGTCGATCACGCAGCACCACACGGTCGGCCGCAATGAAGTCGGCCTCTTCGAGCAGCAGCAGGTTCATGCCTGGGTCGCTGGCGGCTGGTCGTTGTGATCGTCGGCCGGATTTTCATCCGGACGTTCGCGCTTGCTGACCAGACCACCGAACAGAATGCCGATTTCAAACAGCATCCACATCGGCACGGCCAACAGGGTCTGCGAGAAAATGTCCGGCGGCGTGAGGATCATGCCGACCACGAAGCAGCCAATGATCACGTACGGACGGATCTTTCTCAGGTAGGCGACGTCGACCACGCCGATCCACACCAGCAGCACCACGGCCACCGGTATCTCGAACGCCACGCCGAAGGCGAAAAACAACGTCATGACGAAATCGAGGTAGCTTGCAATGTCGGTCATCATTTCCACGCCCGCCGGGGTGGCAGCGGCGAAGAACTTGAAGATCAGCGGGAACACGAAGTAATAGGCGAAAGCCATGCCGGTGTAGAACAGCAGGATGCTGGAGACCAGCAGTGGCACCGCGATGCGCTTCTCATGCTTGTACAGGCCCGGCGCGATGAAGCCCCAGATCTGATGCAGGATCACCGGAATCGCGAGGAACAGCGAGACCATCATCGTCAGCTTCAGTGGCGTCAGGAACGGCGACGACACGTCGGTGGCGATCATCGTCGCGCCGACCGGCAGGTACTGACGCAGCGGCGTCGAGACGAAGGTGTAGATCTGCTGGGTGAAGGCGAACAGCCCGGCGAAGATGATGAAGATCGCCGCCACACAACGCAGCAGGCGGGTGCGCAACTCGGTGAGGTGCGAAACCAGCGGCATATGCTGGTCGTTTTCTGGGAGATCGCTCATGGGGCTCGCGGCGGCAGTGTAGGGTCGTGAGGGGCCGGCGCGGTCGGCGCGACGGTAGGAGCAATGTGTTCAACCGAAGTAGGTGTCACGGCCGGTGCCGGCTCGGTGGCAGCTACAACCGGGGCAACTGCGGCAGGCGCATGAATCGTCTGCTCACCCACATGTTCAACCGGAGTCGGCTCTTGCTGAACCGGATTGAAAATCTTCCGCGCCTCCTGCTCCAGCGACAGAATGTGCTCGTTGTGCAGTTGCCGACGGATCTCGTCGGCACCGATTTCACGTTCAACTTCCTGTTTGATCGCGTTGAAGCTGCGCTTCAGCCGTCCGACCCACAGGCCGGCGGTGCGTGCAGCGCCCGGCAGACGCTCGGGGCCGAGCACCAGCAGGGCAACGAGGCCGACGAGCAGCAGTTCAGAGAAGCTGATACCAAACATTAGTCAGTGCTCACACGTCTTTGCGGATCGGCTCTTCGACTTTCTGCGCCTGCACGTCGATGGTGTGCGGCGGGTTGGCCTGAGCGGTGGCTTGCGGCTGTACCGGTGGCACTGGCTGCGCAGGCGTCACGGTAGGGTCGGCGGCTGGCTTCTCGTCGTCGTTCATGGCTTTGCGGAAGCCCTTGATCGACTCACCCACGTCGGTGCCGAGGTTTTTCAGTTTCTTGGTGCCGAACACCAGCACCACGACTACCAGAATGACGATCCAGTGTTTCCAGTCAAAAATGCCCATGTTGCTGTTCCTCTCTAATAGTTGTTCAGGCGGACGGGCGCGAGGCTTTCTCGACGTGTCCGGACAGGCCGAAGCGACGATCCAGTTCATCGAGTACAGCCTGTGGATGCTGCCCCAGTTGAGCGAGCATGACCATGCTGTGGAACCACAGGTCGGCGGTCTCGTAGATCACGTCGCTGCAGTCGCCGCTGATGGCGGCGTCCTTGGCGGCAATAATGGTTTCGACCGACTCTTCGCCGACTTTCTCCAGAATCTTGTTCAGACCCTTGTGATACAGGCTGGCGACATACGAGCTGTCGGCCGCTGCGCCTTTGCGCTCTTCGAGCACTTCGGCCAGGCGGGTCAGGGTGTCACTCATGTTTGTGTCCTGCGGAATAGATTGCGTGCGGGTCTTTCAGCACCGGGTCGACCGTTTTCCAGTCGCCGTTTTCGAAGACGCGGTAAAAGCAGCTTTGACGGCCGGTATGGCAAGCGATGTCGCCGATCTGTTCAACCATCAGGATGATCACGTCGGCGTCACAGTCCAGACGCATCTCATGCAAGGTCTGTACGTGGCCGGACTCTTCGCCCTTGCGCCACAGCTTGCCACGGGAACGTGACCAGTAGATTGCACGGTTTTCCGCGGCGGTCAGTTCGAGCGCTTCGCGGTTCATCCAGGCCATCATCAGTACACGTCCGGTCTTGTGATCCTGGGCAATCGCGGGCACCAGGCCGTCAGCGTCCCACTTGATCTCGTCCAGCCAGTTTTTCATCTTCGACTCCGACAGCGAACCCACACTTCAAATAGTCGGGTTCAGGCATTGAAACAGTGTGCCAGCCGATCACGGAACTGGCTATCGGCGAACGACCAGATACAAGCCCACGGCTACCATGATCCCAGCGGGCCAATGCCCCAATTCGTTCAGCGGGCCACCGGCGGCGAGGATCGCACCGCCGGCCAGATGGGCGCTGCCGAGCAGGCGCAGGAACCAGTCGTCCTTGCGTTTGTGCCACGGCGGCGGTGGGTCTTTGGCGTGTGGCTGGGACATGCGTTCAAGCAGATCGCGGGCCATGTTGGCCAGATGCGGAATCTGTTCGAACTGGCTCTGCACGTTGCCGAGCAAGGCTTTCGGGCTGACACGTTCGCGCATCCAGCGTTCAAGGAACGGCTGTGCGGTGTTCCACAGATCCAGATCCGGATAGAGCTGACGACCGAGGCCTTCGATGTTCAGCAAGGTCTTTTGCAGCAGTACGAGTTGCGGCTGCACTTCCATATTGAAGCGGCGTGCAGTCTGGAACAGGCGCATCAGCACCTGGCCAAATGAAATATCTTTTAACGGTTTTTCGAAGATCGGCTCGCACACGGTACGGATCGCCGCTTCGAATTCGTTGAGTTTGGTTTCCGCCGGCACCCAGCCCGAATCGATGTGCAATTGCGCGACACGGCGGTAGTCACGCTTGAAGAAGGCGAACAGGTTGCGCGCCAGATAATCCTGATCTTCCGGGGTCAGGCTGCCGACGATCCCGCAGTCGATCGCGATGTACTGCGGGCTCCACGGGTTGACGGTGCTGAC
>NZ_JBIUWI010000049.1:0-44778 GCF_044743385.1 Pseudomonas sp. NPDC087639
TTTCCCCATGTGAGAGTAGGTCATCGTCAAGATTAAATTCCGAAACCCCAATTGCGAAAGCAATTGGGGTTTTGTTTTGCCCGCAGGAAAGTTCGTACAGCAATCACAGACGCCGTCCGGCTGTCATCACCTGCCGACAATGCTAAGGTTCTGACCTAGCTTTTGTACTTTTCTCCAAGGAAGTCTTATGCCGGACGCCCAGTCCCTCAACGCTGCATTCATGGTGGTTCAGAGCAATAGCCTGGACGAACTGCGCAGCCTGGTGGTCAGCATCATGCGGCGCTATCCACTGGCTCCCTTGGAAAATGAAATTGCCCTGGTACAGAGTAACGGCATCGCCCAGTGGCTTAAATTGGCCTTGGCCGAGGACCCTGAAGAAGACGACCTTGGGGGTTGCGGTATCGCTGCGGCGATTGATGTGCAATTGCCCGGTAGTTTCATGTGGCAGCTCTACCGCATGGTTTTGGGCCGAGATGAAATTCCGGCCAAATCCCTGCTCGATAAAGCCCCGCTGACCTGGCGCCTCATGAGGCTGCTACCTCAGGTTATCGACCGCGCGCATTTCGAACCTTTGCAACGTTTCCTGACTCACGACACTGACCTGCGCAAGCGATATCAATTATCCGAGCGCCTGGCGGATCTGTTCGACCAATACCAGGTGTATAGAGCTGACTGGCTTGAAGATTGGGCTGAAGGTCGACATCAACTGCGTAACGTCAGAGGCGAAGTAAAGCCACTATCGCCCACCAGTTGCTGGCAGGCTGAGCTCTGGCGTGCGTTGTTGGAAGATGTGGGTGCCCAAGGTATGGCTCAGAGCCGCGCCGGTGTTCATCAGCGTTTTATCGAGCGCATCGGTAACCTCGCAGAAGCGCCAGCGGGGCTGCCTTCACGAGTGATCGTTTTCGGGATTTCCTCATTGCCGGCCCAAGTGCTTGAAGCGTTGGCCGGACTCGCGCGTTTCAGTCAGGTTCTGCTGTGTGTCCATAACCCATGCCGCCATCACTGGGCCGACATCGTCGCTGACAAGGATTTGCTGCGTCACCAGTACAAGCGCCAATCGCGCAAGAGCGGTATGCCCGTAGTACTTGATCCCGAAACCCTGCATCAACATGCTCACCCTCTCCTCGCAGCATGGGGAAAACAAGGTCGCGACTACATCAACCTGCTCGACAGCTATGACGACCCCAACAGCTATCGCGCAGCCTTTCGCGACGGACGCATCGACCTGTTCAGCGAAACCCAGCCACATAATCTGCTCAATCAACTTCAGGACGACATCCTGGAACTGCGCCCACTCGATGAGACTCGCGAGCATTGGCCCGCGGTGGATCTGGCACACGACAAGTCGATCCGTTTTCATATTGCCCACAGCGCTCAACGCGAGGTGGAAATCCTTCACGACCAACTACTGGCGCGGTTCAGTGTCAATCCGGATCTACGCCCTCGCGACGTGATTGTGATGGTGCCGGACATCGACAGCTATGCACCTCATATCCGTGCGGTTTTTGGTCAGCTTGATCGCTATGACCCACGCTTCATCCCATTCACCTTAGCGGATCAGGGACAGCGCGGGCGTGATCCATTACTGATTGCGGTCGAGCACCTTCTCAAACTGCCGGACAGTCGTTTCCCCGTCAGTGAAATCCTCGACCTGCTTGACGTTCCCGCATTGCGCGCCCGTTTTGGAGTGGAAGAGCGCGACTTGCCGACGCTACACCGCTGGATTGAAGGCGCCGGTGTGCGCTGGGGCATGAACGCCCAGCAACGTGCCGGGCTAGGTTTGCCGGACGAGTTGGAGCAGAACAGCTGGCACTTCGGCCTGCGTCGAATGCTCCTTGGTTACGCGGTCGGTAGCTCAACAGACTGCGCGGGTATCGAGCCCTACGATGAAATCGGGGGGCTGGATGCCGCGTTGATTGGGCCCTTGGTAGCTTTGCTCGATGCGCTGGAACTCGCCCATCAGGAACTCACACAACCGGCTCAACCCAAAGAGTGGGGGCATCGCTTGCAGGCGTTGATGCAGCTGTTCTTCAAAGCCAGCAACGAGCACGACGATTACTTGCTCACTCAGCTTGAAGAGCTTCGCGAAACCTGGCTGGAGACCTGTGGGGCTGTAGGACTTGAAGATGATCTTCCGCTTACCGTCGTTCGTGAAGCCTGGCTCGCCGGACTGGATCAGGGCCGTTTGTCTCAGCGCTTTCTTGCCGGCGCGGTGAACTTTTGTACGCTGATGCCCATGCGTGCCATTCCATTCAAGCTTGTCTGTTTGCTGGGGATGAATGATGGCGATTATCCCCGCGCGCAACCACCACTCGACTTCGATCTGATGGGCAGCGACTACCGGCCGGGGGATCGTTCACGGCGCGAGGATGATCGCTATCTTTTGCTCGAAGCCCTCCTGTCTGCACGTAACCAGCTCTACATCAGTTGGGTTGGCCGCAGCATTCGTGACAATAGCGAGCGACCTGCTTCGGTGCTGATCGGCCAGTTACGCGATCATCTCGCCAGCGGCTGGCGATCAATCGACGAAAGCCAGGATCTGTTAAGCGCCATGACGGAAGAACACCCGCTGCAGCCCTTCAGTGCGCGCTATTTCCACGAAGGCGATCAGTTGTTCAGCTATGCCAGCGAATGGCAGGTTTTGCATCAAAGCCACGAGAAACAAAACGAGGCGGAATTGCTCGCGCCCCACGTCCAGGAGGAGCCATTGAGTCTCACCCTGTTGCAGGACTTCTTGCGTAACCCGGTTCGGCACTTTTTCACTCAGAGACTCAAAGTGTACTTTGAAGCCGCGCAAGCGCCGCAGGCCGATGAAGAGCCTTTTGTACTGGACGCTCTGCAACGATATACGCTCAGCGACAGCTTGCTCGAAGCGGCGCTCAGGCAACCGGACAATGTTGATCAGGCACTGGAAGCCCAGGCCCGACGTCTGCAAAACAGTGGGTTATTGCCAATGGCAGGGTTTGGCGAGTGCCTTCAACGGGAGCTGATCGAACCGTTACCCGACCTGCTGCAACGCTATCAGCAACTCCTGACCCTGTGGCCGACGCCGTTGACCAGTGCGACCCCGATCAGCCTCGAGTTGCAGGGCTTGCGTCTTGAAGGCTGGCTCTCGGCTTTGCATCAGCGCGCTGACGGAGGTCTGTTGTCGGTCACGACCATTCCCAACAGCATCGGCTCGATCAAAAGCCGCAAATGGCATCGACTCACAAAGCCCTGGGTCAATCACCTCGCGGCCTGCGCCAGCGGTCTCTCGCTGACCACGGCGTTGGTGGCCAGTGACGACACGTTGCTGCTTGAACCCATGGAGCAGGGGAGAGCCATTCGTTTCCTCGGGGATCTTCTACTCGCCTGGCAAGCGGGCATGCGCCAGCCTCTGCCGATCGCAGTGAAGACCGCTTTTGCCTGGCTGTCCCAGACCGACCCAGTCAAGGCCGAGGCCGCTGCCCGTAAAACCTACGAAGGCGATGGACAGACCAGTGAAGGCGAGCGCCGCGAAAGTCCTGCACTGTCCCGACAATTCACCGACTTCGTTGCATTACTCTCGGACGAGACCTTTTCAGGTTGGTGCGACGCCTTGTATCGTCCTCTGTTTGAAGCGCCCTGGCAGTCATTGTCCAGTGAAGGGGCGCGCTCATGAGCACGAAGACACCACTTGCGCTGGCATTCCCTCTGCGGGGCAGCCAGTTGATCGAAGCCAGTGCCGGCACTGGCAAAACCTTCACTATTTCTGCGCTCTACCTGCGGCTGATCCTTGGCCATGGTGGCGAGTCAAACGGCTTCGCCCGCGAACTGTTGCCGCCTCAGATTCTAGTGGTGACGTTCACCGATGCAGCGACCAAAGAACTGCGTGAGCGGATTCGCACACGCCTTGCCGAGGCCGCGCGATTCTTCCGTGACGAAACGCCAGCCCCTGATGCACTGATCGCTGAACTACGCGATCTATTCGACCCTCAGCAATGGCCCGGTTGCGCCAATCGTCTGGATATCGCTGCGCAATGGATGGACGAAGCAGCCGTCTCCACCATTCACAGTTGGTGTCAGCGCATGCTGCGCGAGCATGCTTTCGATAGCGGCAGCTTGTTCACCCAATCCCTGGAAACCGACCACAGCGATTTGCTCGGCGAAGTGCTGCGCGACTACTGGCGCCTGTTCTGTTACCCGATGCAAGGTGACGCCTTGAATTGGGTTCGCAGCAATTGGGGTGGGCCTGCGGCGTTATTACCTCGGGTGCGCGGTTTGTTCGCCAGTGAGCGCGACAGCGATGAAGGCAAAGCTCCGGCAGAGCTGATCGAAGAGTGCTTGCAAGAGCGCCGCGCAGCTTTGATCGAACTGAAAATGCCATGGCGGCAATGGGCCGATGAGTTGCTCGCGATCTGTCATCAGGGCGTTGCCAGTAAAACCGTCGACGGTCGCAAGATGCAGGCACGGTACTTTGAACCGTGGTTCGAAAAGCTCAGGACCTGGGCCGAAGACGAGTCATTGGAGCAACTGGACATTGGCACCGGATTCACGCGACTGACGCCCGACGGGATGGCCGAAGCCTGGAAAGGCCAAGCCCCGAGTCATCCGGGACTCGACGCGATGCCGGGGCTAAAGTCGAGCCTCGATTCTTTGCCAACCCCCGATGCGGCGGTGTTGCAGCACGCCGCCAAATGGGTAGGGGCGCGCTTCGAAGAAGAGAAACGTCGCCGCGCCGAGATGGGCTTCGACGACATGCTGCTGCGCCTGGATGCGGCGCTGCAATCGGAGGGCGGCGAACGTCTCGCAACGCTGATCCGCGAGCAATTCCCGGTCGCGCTGATCGACGAGTTTCAGGACACCGACCCGGTGCAATACCGAATCTTCGAAAGCATCTACCGCATCGAAGAAAACAATCCCGATACTGGTCTGTTTCTGATCGGCGATCCCAAGCAGGCGATTTACGCTTTTCGTGGCGCAGACATCTACACCTATTTACGCGCTCGCCAAGCCACTACCGGTCGTCTGCATACGCTGGGCACCAACTTCCGTTCCAGCCATGGCATGGTGACAGCGGTCAACCATGTATTCGAGCGCGCTGAGTCCCGAGAGCAGGGACGCGGTGCGTTTTTGTTCCGGGAAAAAAGTGGTGAAAACCCTGTACCGTTTCAACCGGTGGAATCTCAGGGTCGTAAAGAAAAACTGCAGATCGCCGGGCAGGACGTCGCGGCGCTGAATGTCTGGCACTTGTCCACCGATCAACCCCTGTCAGGCGCGGTCTACCGTCAACAGTTGGCAGCTTCCTGCGCGAGCGAAATCACCGCTCTGCTCAATGGCGGGCAAACCGGTAGCGCCGGGTTCATTCAGGATGGCAAAGCCTTCAGAGGCCTGCGACCGTCCGACATTGCGATCCTCGTACGTGACGGAAAAGAGGCCCAGGCTGTTCGCGGGGAACTCGCCAACCGCGGTGTGCGCAGCGTTTATCTGTCCGACAAGGATTCGGTTTTCGCGGCTCAGGAAGCTCACGACTTGTTGTCCTGGCTCAAGGCCTGCGCCGAGCCTGATGTCGAGCGTTCCCTGAAAGCGGCGCTGGCCTGTATCACCCTGAACCTGCCGTTGGCAGAGCTCGAACGCCTGAACCAGGATGAGCTGGTCTGGGAAACTCGCGTCATGCAGTTCCGGGGCTATCGCGAGCTTTGGCGCAAGCAAGGCGTACTGCCGATGTTGCGGCGCCTGCTGCATGACTTCCACTTGCCGCAGAACTTGATCGCACGTAGCGATGGTGAGCGTGTGCTGACCAACCTTTTGCATCTGTCGGAACTGATGCAGCAAGCCGCCGCCGAACTGGATGGTGAGCAAGCGTTGATCCGTCATCTGGCCGAGCTTCTGGCGTTGTCCGGTCAGGCAGGCGAAGAGCAGATTCTGCGCCTGGAAAGCGACGAACAACTGGTCAAAGTCGTGACCATCCACAAGTCGAAAGGCCTCGAATATCCGTTGGTGTTTTTGCCCTTCATCTGCTCGGCAAAACCGGTGGACGGTAGTCGATTGCCGCTGCATTACCACGACGCTTCGGGCAAGGCTGAAGTGAGCTTGAAGCCAACCCCCGAGCTGATTGCGCAAGCGGACGATGAGCGTCTGGCCGAGGATTTACGCTTGCTCTACGTCGCCCTGACCCGAGCGCAACATGCTTGCTGGCTCGGGGTGACGGATCTCAAACGGGGCAACAACAATAGCTCCGTTCTGAATCTTTCTGCGCTGGGTTACTTGCTGGGTGGTGGCGACTCCTTGAAGGAGTCCATCGGACTGAGTCGTTGGCTGCAAGATCTGCAACAAGACTGCACGGCCATCAGCATGGGTGAAATGCCGCAACCCACCGATGAGCATTACCAGCCACCGCGCAATGACTCGGTCCTCAGTGCCACTCTGTTACCCAAGCGCAAGGCCAGCGAAAACTGGTGGATCGCGTCATACAGCGCATTGCGCATCAGCGACGTATTGAGTGTCGGCAGTGATGAAGCGCCGGACAGTCCTCAGGCCCAGAAACTGTTCGATGACGAACGTCTCGACCCCGATGCTCCGCGAGAAATCATTGCCGGTGGTGCCGATATCCATCGCTTCCCCCGTGGCCCAAATCCGGGAACGTTTCTCCATGGTTTGCTGGAGTGGGCGGGTGACGATGGTTTCGCCGTTACCCGTGAGGCATTGGAGGACGCGATTGCCCGGCGTTGTAATTTGCGCGGCTGGGAGGGCTGGATAATTACCCTGACTGACTGGCTGCAACACTTGCTCAAATCCCCGCTACTGGTTGGTGGCGGGCAAGCACCGGTCATTCTTGAGCAACTGAAACAGTACCGGGTCGAAATGGAATTCTGGTTCGCCAGCCATAAAGTCGACGTACTCAAACTCGACGAGCTGGTGCGCCAGTACACCCACAATGGCGTGGCGCGGGTGGCGGCCGAACCGGTGCAGCTCAATGGCATGTTCAAAGGCTTCATCGACCTGACCTTCGAGCACGACGGTCGCTATTACGTGGCCGACTACAAATCCAACTGGCTGGGTGCCGATGACCTGGCCTACACCGAACAGGCCATGGAGCAGTCGATCCTCGAAAACCGCTACGACCTGCAATACGTGTTGTACCTGTTGGCGTTGCATCGCCAGCTCAAGGCACGATTGCCCGACTACGATTACGACCGGCATGTCGGTGGCGCGCTGTACCTGTTCCTGCGCGGTACTCGCGCGGACAGTCGCGGCGTTTACTTTGCCCGTCCGCCCCGTGAGCTGATCGAGCGTCTTGACCGGATGTTTCAAGGCAAACCCGAACCCAAAGCCGAACCCGCATGGGAACAGGGAGTCTTGCTATGAGCCGCACCTTTGACGATCTGTTACCGACGCCGCTGACTGCGGACAGCCTGTCTTCACTCTCGCCACTGACGCGCTCCGATGATCTGCTGTTGCTGCTCACCCGGTGGGTCGAGCGAGGCTGGCTGCGTGCGCTGGACAAAGCATTCGTCGCGTTTCTTCACGAGCTAGACCCCGATACTGATCCATTGGTGTTGCTCGCCGCCGCACTGACCAGCCATCAACTCGGTCATGGCCATGTATGCCTGGACCTGTTCGAAACCCTCAAAGCGCCGGATTTCGCCCTGTCGCTACCGCCCGAAGGCGATGTACAAGGCGGGGTGCTGTTGCTGCCTTCGCAATTGCTGGAGGCACTCGACGGTGCACACTGGTGCAAAGCGCTGGCAGGCAGCCCGTTAGTTGCATTGTCGGCTGATAGCAGTGATTCCGCACAGCAACGTCCACTGGTGTTGTCCGGCAAACGGCTCTACCTGAGACGCTATTGGACCTATGAGCGCCGCATCGATACGGCATTGCGCCAACGCCTTTCTCAGGGCGAAGCGACGCCAATCGATCTACCGCAACGGCTGAACGGATTGTTCGGAGTGGCCAAAACCGACGATGTGATCGACTGGCAGAAACTCGCCTGCGCCATCGCGACACGCGGAGCCTTCAGCATTGTCACTGGCGGCCCGGGCACCGGCAAAACCACCACGGTGGTGCGTTTGCTGGCATTGCTTCAGGCGCCAGCGGTGGAGGCGGGGCATCCGTTGCGAATTCGTCTGGCGGCGCCGACTGGCAAAGCGGCGGCGCGGTTGACCGAGTCCATCAGTCAGCAAGTGCAATCGCTGAAAGTCGCTGAAGACGTGCGGGCCAAAATCCCCTGCGACGTGACCACGGTGCACCGCTTGCTCGGTAGCCGTCCCGGCACCCGACACTTCCGCCACCATGCCGGCAATCGCTTGCCACTGGATGTGCTGGTGGTCGATGAGGCCTCGATGATTGACCTGGAAATGATGGCCAATCTGCTTGATGCCTTACCGGCCCATGCGCGATTGGTGTTGCTGGGTGACAAGGATCAACTGGCTTCCGTAGAGGCCGGAGCGGTGCTGGGAGATCTGTGCCGCGACGCCGAAAGCGGTTGGTATAGCCCTCAGACGCGGCAGTGGCTTGAGTCGGTTAGCGGTGAAACCTTGCAGGGCAGTGGTTTGCATGAAGACGTCGACGGCACCCATCCGCTTGCGCAACAAGTGGTGATGTTGCGCCACTCCCGGCGATTCGGCGAAGGCAGTGGTATCGGCCAACTCGCGCGGCGGGTCAATCAGCAGTTGCCGGATGAGGCGCGTCAGTTGCTGGCGGCAGGGCACTATGACGATGTGTATTCGTTGCCGCTCAAGGGCGAGGAAGATCACAAACTCGAACGCCTTCTGCTTGAGGGCCATGACGATGGCCCGCAAGGTTATCGGCATTATCTGAGTGTTTTGCACAATCAGCGCCCACCGCTTGGCAGGCCGCTCGAGCATCCGGACTGGGTCGATTGGGCCCGTGAAGTCTTGCAAGCGTTCGACACCTTCCAGTTGCTGTGCGCCGTGCGCAAGGGCCCGTGGGGTGTTGAAGGTCTGAACCAGCGCATCACGGCCGCACTGCTCAAGGCTCGCCTGATCGAAAGCGACCAGCAATGGTACGAGGGCCGCCCGGTGTTGATGACCCGCAACGACTACGGTCTGGGTTTGATGAACGGCGATATCGGTATTGCCTTGAAACTCCCCGAGCGCGAAGGGCCTGACGCTGGCAAACCGGTGTTGCGCGTGGCCTTCCCGCGTAACGATGGTCAGGGCGGCGTGCGCTTCGTGTTGCCGAGTCGGCTCAACGACGTCGAAACCGTGTACGCCATGACCGTGCACAAATCCCAGGGCTCGGAGTTCGCCCATACCGCGTTGATCCTGCCGGACGCGCTGAATCCCGTGCTGACCAAGGAGTTGATCTACACCGGTATCACCCGGGCCAAGCACTGGTTCACCTTGATCGAGCCGCGCGCCGGGGTCTTTGAAGAGGCGGTACAGCGCAAGGTGAAGCGTCTTAGCGGGCTTATGCTGGAACTGGAAGAGGGCGCTGAGGTTCGGTGAGGATGAATGCTGCGATTTGCGGCGATTACTGACCGGCCAGTCAGGAGTCGCTGTCTCGCTGGTGATTCAGCGCTGTGCTATCGTTGCGGCATCATTTCGTTACGATCCAAGAGAATCCCTGCATGAAGGTGGCTGTCTGGGCGACAGATCGCGTGGTTGGCTGCAAGCACGCAGTGCTTGTCGGTCTGCTCTGGTTGTTGACGGGGGCAGCCGTCGCACAATCGCCAACGCCGACGGGCATGGCCGAGCAACGTGCCCAGTCTGTCACCAAAGTCGTGCTTGGTATTCTCAGCTACGCGCGTTGGCCGGTGGAGCCTGCGCAGTTGCGCCTGTGCATCGTCGGCCCTACCGAATACACCGACGACTTGGTCAAAGGCACTACACAAGCCACTGGCCGGGCGGTCATCGTGCGACGACTGTTGGCGGATAATCCGGCCATCATCAGCGAATGCGATGCGGTTTACATCGGCAAACTCACGGCGGATGAGCGCAGTCGCCTGTTTACCTCATTGATTGGCCATCCGGTGCTGAGCATCAGTGAAAGCGACGATCAGTGCACGGTTGGCAGTCTGTTCTGCCTGCGGGTTGGCGACGATCAGGTGTCTTTCGAAGTCAATCTCGACTCCGTTGCCCGCAGCGGTGTGCGCATTCACCCAAGCGTGCTGCAGTTGTCGCGCCGCAAACCGGCGGCGCCATGAAACTGTTCAGTTCCAAAATCCGCCCCACGCTGGGCTCGGTCATCGGTCGCGGGCATTTGATTGTTGCGCTGGTGGCCGTGGCTATGGCCAGTGTCTCGTTGACCCTGCTGGGGGTTCTGGCGCTACGGGTTTACGCCGATCACAACTTGCACCTGATCGCCCGCTCGATCAGTTACACCGTCGAAGCGGCAGTAGTGTTCAACGACAAGTCTGCTGCAACTGAAGCACTGGCGGTGATCGCCTCCACCGAGGAGGTGGCCGATGCCCAAGTGCTCGATGCTAAGGGCCAGTTGCTCGCACGTTGGCAGCGACCGGAAAACGGTCTGTTCTCCGAGCTGGAAATGCAGGTCACCCGCACCCTTCTGGAGAAACCGGTCAGCCTGCCGATCGTGCACCAGGATCGCGAAATCGGGCGCGTCCTGCTCACCGGTCACGGCGGCAGTCTGATGCGCTTTCTGCTCAGCGGTCTGGCGGGAATCATCCTCTGTACTGCGATCAGTGCCTGGGTCGCGCTCTATCTGGCGCGTCGGCAACTGCGCGGCATTACTGGCCCGCTGCGCAGCCTGGCTGCTGTGGCTCACGCTGCTCGCAGCGACCGAGCGCTGGACAGTCGCGTGCCGCCCGCGAAGATCGCTGAACTCGACAACCTCGGCAACGACTTCAACGCCTTGCTCGATGAGCTCGAGTCTTGGCAAACCCATTTGCAAAACGAAAACGAAACGCTCGCTCACCAGGCCAGTCACGACAGCCTGACCGGGCTGCCGAACCGCGCCTTTTTCGAGGGCCGATTGATTCGCGCGCTGCGTAATGCCAGCAAACTCAACGAGCGGGTGGCGGTGCTGTTTCTCGACAGTGATCGGTTCAAAGGCATCAATGATAATTTCGGTCATGCCGCCGGTGACGCGGTGTTGGTGGCGATCGCCAGTCGGGTGCGCGCGCAACTGCGCGAGGAAGATCTGGTGGCGCGATTGGGTGGTGACGAGTTCGCCGTCTTGCTCACACCGCTGCACAAGGTCGAAGACGCCGAACGCATCGCCGACAAGATTCTGGCCAGCATGGACATGCCCATCGTGCTACCGGACGAGTCAAGTGTCATGACGTCGCTCAGTATCGGCATTGCGGTTTACCCCGATCATGGCGCTACGCCGGGTGGCTTGCTCAATGCTGCCGATGCGGCGATGTATCAAGCCAAACGCTTGTCGCGCGGCGCCCAATTCACGGCCGGGTCGGAGCACCCGGTCGATCCCGTGCAATCCAGGAGCTGATGCCCGTGTTCACACTTCCAACTCGATTTTTTTCCGCTTTGCTGTTGATGGCCGCACTGGCCCTGACCGGTTGCCAGACCGCACCGCAAAAAGGCCTGACCCCGGCGCAAGTCACCGTGCTCAAACAACAAGGCTTTGAGCTGACCGACGAGGGCTGGGAGTTTGGCCTGTCCGGCAAAGTACTGTTTGGCAGCGATGTCGAAAGCCTGAACAACCAGAGCACCGAGATCGTCGAACGTATCGGCAAGGCGTTGTTGGGCGTCGGCATCGAGCGCGTGCGGGTCGATGGCCACACCGATGCCTCGGGCAAGGAAACCTACAATCAGCAACTGTCGCTGCGCCGAGCCAAAAGTGTCGCCAAAGTGCTGGGCACGGTCGGCATGAAGCAAGAGAACATTCAACTGCAAGGTCTGGGCAGCAGCGAACCTGTGGCCTCCAACGACACCCCGGAGGGCCGCACGGAAAACCGCCGAGTGTCGATTGTGGTCAGTGCCGATTAATCGGCGAACTGCATCTCGCGGGTCTGCCCCATCAACAGACCCTGATTGCGCTCAGTCACCTCACGGATGTAATCCCACAACAGGGTGATCCGCTTGAGCTTGCGCAGATCCTCCCGGCAGTACATCCAGAACTGTCGGGTGATGTCGATTTCATCTGGCAGCACTGGCAGCAGGCGCGGATCCTGCGCGGCGAGGAAGCACGGCAGAATCGCCAGTGAGCGCCCTTGCTGCGCCGCGACGAATTGCGCGATCACGCTGGTGCTGCGCAAATGTGCGTTGGCGCCGGGCAGCACGTTTGCCAGGTACAGCAGCTCCGAACTGAACGCCAAGTCATCCACGTAACTGATGAATTGATGCTTGCTCAAATCCGCCGGGCGGCGGATCGGTGGGTGTTTGTCGAGGTAGTCCTGGGTCGCGTACAGCTGCAACCGGTAGTCGCAGAGTTTGCAGCACACGTATGGCCCGTGCTCCGGGCGCTCCAGGGCAATGACAATATCGGCCTCGCGCTTGGACAGGCTGATGAAGTGCGGCAGCGGCAGGATGTCCACTGAGATCGCCGGGTAAGCGTCGACGAAATGGCTTAACTGCGGGGTGATGAAAAAGCTGCCGAACCCTTCGGTGCAGCCCATGCGCACATGCCCGGACAGCGCCACGCCGGAGCCTGACACCTGCTCGCAGGCCATATGCAGCGTGCTTTCGATCGACTCGGCATAACCCAGCAAGCGCTGGCCTTCGGTGGTCAAGACGAAGCCGCTGGTGCGCGACTTTTCGAACAGCAATGTACCCAGCGCCGCTTCCAGCGAACTGATCCGCCGCGACACCGTGGTGTAGTCGACGGCCAGCCGTTTGGCGGCGGTGCTGGCCTTGCGGGTGCGGGCGACTTCGAGGAAAAACTTGAGGTCGTCCCAGTTCAGTGAACCTAGAGAGGTGATGTTTTTTTGCATGATGGACGGGCTTATATGTGCGTTCTTATTAGAAGTTTGCACATCTATACTCCAAAAACAGTCCGACAACCAATTCGTGACACACGCCTCATCTCAAGGCGAACCTTTCGCCTTGGCTCCTACGATAAAAAAAAATTTCGGAGACCAGCATGAACGCATCGCTTACGCCCAACGAAACCACGGTCCAGAAGGTCAAGCTGCTGATCAACGGCGAATGGGTCGAGTCGCAGACCACCGAGTGGCACGACATCGTCAACCCGGCGACCCAACAAGTGCTGGCCAAAGTCCCGTTCGCCACTGCCGCTGAAGTCGACGCCGCCGTAAGCGCCGCGCAGCGCGCCTTCCAGACCTGGAAACTGACCCCGATCGGCGCACGCATGCGCATCATGCTCAAGCTGCAAGCGCTGATCCGCGAGCATTCCAAGCGCATCGCCGTGGTGCTGAGCGCCGAGCAGGGCAAAACCATTGCCGACGCCGAGGGCGATATTTTCCGTGGCCTAGAAGTGGTCGAGCACGCTTGCTCCATCGGCAGCCTGCAAATGGGCGAGTTCGCCGAGAACGTGGCGGGCGGCGTTGATACCTACACCCTGCGTCAGCCGATCGGTGTCTGCGCCGGCATCACACCGTTCAACTTCCCGGCGATGATTCCGCTGTGGATGTTCCCGATGGCCATCGCCTGCGGCAACACCTTCGTATTGAAGCCTTCGGAGCAGGATCCGTTGTCGACCATGCTGCTGGTAGAGCTTGCGATTGAGGCCGGTGTTCCGGCCGGCGTGCTCAACGTGGTGCATGGCGGTAAAGATGTGGTTGATGGCCTGTGCACGCACAAGGACATCAAGGCTATTTCGTTCGTCGGTTCGACCGCTGTCGGCACTCATGTCTACGACCTGGCCGGCAAGCACGGCAAACGCGTGCAATCGATGATGGGCGCGAAGAACCACGCCGTGGTGCTGCCGGATGCCAACCGCGAGCAAGCGCTGAACGCCCTGGTCGGTGCCGGTTTCGGTGCTGCCGGGCAACGCTGCATGGCCACTTCGGTTGTGGTGCTGGTCGGTGCGGCGAAACAATGGCTGCCGGATCTGAAAGCGCTGGCGCAGAAACTCAAGGTCAACGCCGGCAGCGAGCCGGGCACTGATGTTGGCCCGGTGATTTCGAAAAAGGCCAAGGCGCGGATTCTCGACCTGATCGAAAGCGGCATCAAGGAAGGCGCCAAGCTTGAGCTCGACGGTCGCGAGATCAGCGTGCCGGGTTACGAGCAAGGCAACTTCGTCGGCCCGACCCTGTTCTCCGGGGTGACGACTGACATGCAGATCTACACCCAGGAAATCTTCGGTCCGGTGCTGGTGGTGCTGGAAGTTGACACCCTCGATCAGGCCATTGCGCTGGTCAACGCCAACCCGTTCGGCAACGGCACTGGCCTGTTCACCCAAAGCGGTGCGGCGGCGCGTAAATTCCAGACTGAAATCGACGTCGGTCAGGTCGGCATCAACATCCCTATTCCAGTACCCGTGCCGTTCTTCAGCTTCACCGGTTCCCGTGGTTCGAAACTCGGCGACCTCGGCCCGTACGGCAAGCAAGTGGTGCAGTTCTACACGCAGACCAAAACGGTCACGGCGCGCTGGTTCGATGACGACAGCGTCAACGACGGCGTGAACACCACCATCAACCTGCGCTGAGGAACGTGCCATGAAAATCGCATTTATCGGTCTGGGCAACATGGGCGCGCCGATGGCGCGCAACCTGATCAAGGCCGGCCATTCGCTGAATCTGGTCGACCTGAACAAAACCGTGCTGGCGGAACTGGAGCAACTGGGCGGTACCATCCGCGCTTCGGCCCGCGAGGCTGCCGAGGACGCCGAACTGGTGATCACCATGCTCCCGGCCGCCGTGCATGTGCGCAGCGTCTGGCTCGGTGAGGAGGGTGTCTTGGCCGGTATCGGCAAAGGCGTGCCGGCAGTCGATTGCAGCACCATCGATCCGCAGACCGCTCGCGATGTGGCGGCGGCCGCTGCGAAACAAGGCGTGGCCATGGCCGATGCACCGGTCTCCGGCGGCACGGGTGGCGCGACCGCAGGGACACTGACCTTCATGGTCGGCGCCACCCCGGAACTGTTCGCTACCCTGCAACCGGTGCTGGCGCAGATGGGCCGCAACATTGTCCATTGTGGCGAAGTCGGCACCGGGCAGATCGCCAAGATCTGCAACAACCTGCTGCTGGCGATTTCGATGGTCGGCGTCAGTGAAGCCATGGCGTTGGGCGATGCGCTGGGGATCGACACCTCGGTGCTGGCCGGGATCATCAACAGCTCCACCGGTCGCTGCTGGAGTTCGGAAATGTACAACCCATGGCCGGGCATCGTCGAAACGGCGCCGGCCTCGCGCGGGTATACCGGCGGGTTTGGTGCGGAGTTGATGCTTAAGGATCTGGGCCTGGCCACGGAAGCGGCACGTCAGGCGCATCAACCGGTGGTGCTTGGCGCGGTGGCGCAGCAGTTGTATCAAGCGATGAGCCAGCGTGGGGACGGCGGGAAAGACTTCTCGGCGATCATCAACAGCTATCGCAAGCCTGCAATTGAAGGGCAGCGCTGAACAAACTGTGGGAGCGAGCCTGCTCGCGATGATGGCGGTCGCTGCAACAAGGAAGTGACTGACCGTCCGCTTTCGCGAGCAGGCTCGCTCCCACAAGGGCATTGCGTGTATCTGATATTGTTTGCCGGGAAATCACGTCGGGTGATCTCCCGGCTTTTTTGCATCAGGCGAACACGAAATATTTGCGCACGGTCTCGACCACTTCCCACGTGCCTTTCATGCCCGGCTCGACCACAAAGATATCGCCGGCGCGCAGATGAATCGGTGCCATGCCATCCGGCGTGATCACGCAGTAGCCTTCCTGGAAATGGCAGTACTCCCACTTCACGTAATCCACGCGCCACTTGCCCGGGGTGCAAATCCACGTGCCCATGATCTTGCTGCCGTCTTCGCTGGTGTAGGCGTTGAGGTTGACGGTGTGCGGGTCGCCTTCGAGTTTTTCCCATTTGCAGGCGTCGAGTACCGGCAGTGGGTGGGTGTCGCGCAGAACGGTGATAGGGGCGGTCGCGGTCATGAGAACTCCGGGCGTTTGGCTGTGAACTGAAGTCGCACCCTATAGCGCCCGGTCGCGGGTCAGTTGTCTGTGCTCGACATCGAGCTGCTCAGAAACGCGCTGACTGTTATAGCTTTTCCAACGGGCAACTGACCCTTGCCTGTTCGAGGCTGGATTCGAACACTTCAAGTTGCGCGTATTGCCGGGTGAGTTCGCTCAGGGCCGCGCTGATTTCGCGTTTCTTCATTTCGATAGCTTGTCGGGCTCGCTCCCACGGCATCGCCTCACCGTGATGCTCGGCGAAAATCACCTGCAACTCCTTGAGCCGGAAACCCATGTCTTTGGCGCATTTGATGAAGATCAGCAGTTCGACACTCTGTTGATCGTAGAGGCGGTAGTTGCCCTGTCGCCGGGGCGTGGGCAACAGACCAATCGACTCATAGTGACGGATGCTTTTGATGGTGGTGCCGGAGCGTTGCGCGGCTTGGCCGATGTACATAAAAGTCCTTTTTCAGTGTGTAACTGTGCGGCGCATTATCAGCACACTCAGCGACTCGCGATAGCCTGCACCTGTCGCAACCAGGCGTGTCGCTGCTGATCGCTTGAGCCCAGCACCGGGCCGAACGTGAGCGTGCGCAGTGGTTTGATGCCGCAGAAATCAAGGGTGGTTTTGCGTACCTGATGCAGCCCCGGCATGCGATAAAACCAGCGGTAATACCAGGGCGGCGTGTCCATGGTCACCAGCAAATCCGCAGTGCGCCCCTTCAGCAATTTGTCGGGGAAGGCTTTGCCTTTGCGGTATTTGAAGGCGAAACCCGGCAGCAACACCCGATCAAAAAAGCCTTTGAGCAGTGCCGGTATGCCGCCCCACCAAATCGGGTAAACCAGGGTCAGATGTTCGGCCCAGAGGATGTCGGACTGTGCTGCGCGCAAGTCATCTTCCAGCGCCTGAATCTGCTGATAACCCTCGCGCAACACGGGGTCGAAGTTCAGTTCCCCCAGCCGCAACTGGCGCACTTCATGTCCGGCATCGAGTGCCGATTGTGCGTACCCATCGGCGAGTGCGGCGCACAAGCTTGACGTCGAAGGATGGCCGAGAATCAGCAGAATGCGTTTGCCCATGGTCACTGTCCTTGCTGATGAAAAAGCCAAGGATGAAGTCTGCCCCTTAGGGGAGAGTCAAGGCGTGCAGCAGGGCTTTGGCGTAATTGGGCAGGGCGCTGAAATCCCTGGCGCACAACATCAACCTGCGACGCGCCCACAGCTCATCGAGGGCGATGCTTTTGAATGACTGCGGCTTTGCGCGCTCAACGGCGGCCAGCGGCACGATGGCCAACCCGGCGCCACGGGCGACCATGCGGATCACGCCATCGAAACCATCCGCGCGGATGCGGATCTGCATGCGAGTGCCGCTGTGCAGGGCCTGTTCTTCGAGGTAGATCGCCAAGGCGCTGTCGGCGCTCAGTCCTACGAAGTCATGGTGCAGGGTGTCGCTGAAACTGACCTCTGCAGCGTCGGACAAGGGGTGGTCGAGGGGCAGAATCAGCACCAGTGGATCGTCGCGAAACGGCTGGGTCTGTAAGTCGCTGGTGTCCACCGCGTCGGAAACAATCCCGAGATCCGCCGCGCCCTGGCGCAAGGCGTGAGTAATGCGCGCGCTCGGCAACTCTTGCAGATCAATGTCGAGGTTGGGATGACTGCGCAAGAAGTCCTCCAGCACTTCCGGCAGGTATTCGGTGATCGCGGTGGTGTTGCACAACAAACGCACCTGACCTTTGACGCCTTGGGCGTATTCGGCCAAATCCTGCTGCATGCGTTCGGCCTGTTGCAGGAGGATGCGGGCGTGCTGTGCCAGGGCTTTGCCGGCCGCTGTCGGGGTGACGCCGCGACGGCCGCGCTCCAGGAAATCGGTGCCCAATGAGGCTTCCATGGCGCGTATGCGTGCGCTGGCGGCGGCGAGGGACAGATGGCTGCGGGCGGCGCCGGCGGTGATATTGCCGGTGTCGAGGATGTGCAGGTAGAGGCGCAGGTCGGTGAGGTCGAAGTGCATGGGTAGCCTCTGGAGTGGTGGTGTCCGGGCTGGCCCCATCGCGAGCAGGCTCACTCCTACATTGGATCAGAGGCGAACACAGAACCTGTAGGAGTGAGCCTGCTCGCGATGAGGCCCGAAGCTTCAAAGAAAATGCCAGCCTCTTGTATGGATAGAGGCAACCTCAGTATATGGCAGATTTTCAACCGCCCTCGACCGGCGCACATTAGCGCCATGAATACACTCGCAGATTTCTACCAAAACCTCGGTCTCGCCCTGTCTGTATTGGTGATCGTCACTTTCGTCCTGGCCGGCCTGGTCAAAGGCGTGATCGGCCTCGGCCTGCCCGCCGTCGCCATGGGCCTGCTTGGTCTGGCTATGGCACCGTCACAGGCTGCGGCGTTGCTGATCATTCCGGCCACACTGACCAATCTCTGGCAACTGGCATTCGGCGGTCACTTGAAAGGGCTGATCGAACGCTTGTGGCCCATGCTGTTGATGATCTTCCTCGGTACCGGCGTCGGCACGTTGTGGATCGGCATGGCGGGTGGGCATTGGGTCGGGCGCGGACTCGGCGCGGCGCTTTTGCTATACGCGTTGAGCGGATTATTCCTGCCAACGCTGCACATCAAGCCGCGTCATGAACCGTGGCTTGGCCCGGTCTGCGGTGTCATCACTGGCGTCATCACGTCGGCCACCGGCGTATTTGTCATCCCGGCTGTGCCGTATATGCAGGCGCTCAATTTAAGTCGCGATGAACTGGTGCAGGCGCTCGGTTTGTCCTTCACCGTTTCGACCCTGGCACTGGCCGCCGGACTGCTCTGGCGCGGCGCCCTTGGCGGCGGCGAATTGAGTGCGTCGCTGTTGGCGTTTATCCCGGCGGTGCTTGGTATGTTGCTCGGCCAATGGCTGCGTCAGCGGATCAGCGCCGTGCTGTTCAAGCGCGTGTTCTTTATCGGTCTGGGCACGCTCGGCGCCCATTTGCTGATCAGCGGTTAGCCGATGCTTCGCTGAGCATGTCGATCAGGCGAATATCGAAATCGCGCTCCAGAAAGTCCATGCGCTGATCGTAAAACTGCTTCATGTGCGGCAGCGTTGAATGCACATCGAGATGCGCCTGGGATTCCCAGATCTCGTAAAAGATGAACAGCGTCGGATCTTCTTTATCGCGCAGCATGTGGTACTCGATGCAGCCCGGCTCGGCGCGGCTTGGCTCAACGTAGGTACGGAACAGCGCCTCGAAAGCCTCGGCTTTTTCCGGGCGGGTCTTGGCGTGCAGGATGAAACCCAGACGTTCAGTCATCACAAACTCCTCAAATTCTGATGGCTGCGAATGCTACGGCAACAATCCGCAATGGATTCGTGCGTTTTGCTCAAATGTATTTTGCGCAACCCTGGCTTATTCCGCGCGAGGCAGATCGTTAATCTGCCGCCATTCGATTTTCCCTTCTCCCTCCAGCCCAATGGCTGCGCCGAGGCTTTCTCATGAAAAAAGTTTTGTTGCTCAATGGCGGTAAAAAATTTGCCCACTCCGACGGTCGCTACAACGCCACCCTGCACGAAGCCGCGCTGAGCGTGCTGGATCGCGGCGGTCTCGACGTCAAGACCACCTTCATCGACGAGGGGTATGACGTCGCCGAAGAAGTGGCCAAATTCCTCTGGGCCGACGTGATCATTTATCAGATGCCGGGCTGGTGGATGGGCGCGCCGTGGACGGTGAAAAAGTACCTCGACGAAGTCTTCACCGAAGGCCACGGCAGCCTCTACGCCAGCGATGGCCGCACCCGTTCCGATGCGTCGCAGAAGTACGGCAGCGGCGGCCTGATTCAGGGCAAGCAATACATGCTGTCGCTGACCTGGAACGCGCCGCAGCAAGCCTTCGATGACCCGACCGATTTCTTCGAAGCCAAAGGCGTCGACGCCGTGTACTTCCCGTTTCACAAGGCCAACGAATTTTTAGGCATGACTGCTTTGCCGACGTTCCTCTGCGTAGACGTGATGAAACGCCCGAACATCGAAAACGATGTGGCGCGGTATGAGCAGCACCTGAAAGAGGTGTTCGCTCTCAAGGCTTGAGGTGCTTTCCTCTGGCAAATGGATTTATCTGTGGTGAGGGGATTTATCCCCGATGGGTCGCACAGCGGCCCCGCTCTTGATCCTGATAAAGAAGGGGACTGCTGCGCAGTCCATCGGGGATAAATCCCCTCGCCACAAAGGTGTTCTCTCTCCACAATGAATTTGTGCCGACGATCAATTAAGGGACACCCGTGAAAGCCAGATCCGATGAGTTGCAGATTTTCGTCTGCGTGATCGAATGCGGTTCGATTTCCGCCGCCGCCGAGCAGGTCGGGCAGACGCCATCGGCTGTCAGCCGGACGTTGTCGCGGCTGGAGGCCAAGCTCGACACCACGCTGATCAACCGCACCACGCGGCGTATGGATCTGACCGAGGAGGGCAAGTATTTCTTCGAGCAGGCCAAGCTGATTCTCGATCAGATGGATCAACTCGAAGAACGGCTGTCCTCACGCCAGCAAACCCCGTCCGGACGCCTGCGGATCAACGCCGCGTCGCCGTTCATGCTTCATGCGGTCGTGCCGTATATCGACGAATTCCGCCGGCTCTACCCGGACATCCAGCTCGAACTCAACAGCAATGACCTGATCATTGATCTGCTGGAACAAAGCACCGACGTCGCCATCCGCATCGGCACCCTGGCTGATTCGACGCTGCACGCGCGTTCGCTCGGTTGCAGTCCGCTGCTGATCGTCGCCAGTCCCGCGTATCTGGAAAAACATGGCGCGCCGCAACAAGTGGCGGACTTGAGCGAACACACCTTGCTCGGCTTCACCCAGAACGAAGGCCTCAACCAATGGCCGCTGCGTTACGTGCACGGTGACCGTTGGCCGATCACCCCGGCGATCAGCGCCTCCAGCGGCGAGACCGTGCGGCACCTGGCGTTGGAGGGGCAGGGCATCGCGTGCCTGTCGCACTTCATGACGATTGAGGACATCCGCGCCGGGCGTTTGAAAGTGGTGCTGGCGGAATTCAACAGCGGCTATCGCCAGCCGATCAACGCCGTGTACTACCGTAACTCACAACTGGCGCTGCGCATTCAGTGCTTCCTCGACTTCATCCAGAGCAAACTCGCTGCCTACGCCAGCGCCGATTTCAAGGGCTGATTCGTGACCTCTGCGCAAGAGTGAATTGGGCGAGGACGGGTTTTTCCACAGGGCTCGTCGGTCGATACTCGTCCCATCACTTATTCACGCAGGGAGTTTCTCCATGAACGTATTTGTTACCGGCGCTGCCGGTTTTATCGGCGGCTCCATCGCCACCGGTCTGGTTCAGGCCGGGCATAACGTCACTGGCTTGGTGCGTAGCACTGAGCAGGCTGATGAACTGAAAGCTCTGGGCATCACTCCGGTGATCGGCACCCTCGACGACAAAACGCTGCTCGCCGAACAGGCCCGCGCCGCCGACGCGGTGATCAACGCCGCCAGCAGCGACCATCGCGGCGCGGTCGAAGCCTTGCTCGACGCCTTGCGCGGTTCCAACAAAGTATTCCTGCACACCAGCGGTTCGAGCATCGTCGGCGATGCGTCGGGCGGTAAGTCCAGCGACGTCATCTACTACGAAGACAACCTGCCGGAACCGACCGTCGACAAAGCCGCCCGCGTGGCGATCGACAACCTGATCCTCGCAGCGGCGAAGGATGGGGTGAACTCTGCGGTGATCTGCAACACCCTGATCTACGGCCACAGCCTGGGCGTCAACCGCGACAGCGTGCAGTTGCCGCGCTTGCTTAAACAAGCACGCAAAAGCGGCGTGGTGCGCCATGTCGGCACGGGTCAGAACATCTGGTCCAACGTACACATCGAAGATGTTGTTGCGCTGTACCTGCTGGCGCTGACCAAAAACGTCCCGGGCACGTTCTACTTCGTTGAAAGCGGCGAAGCGTCGTTCATCGACATGACCACTGCCATGGCGCAAGCGCTGAATCTGGACCAGCCACAAGACTGGCCACTGAAAGACGCCGAAGCCGAATGGGGCTACGAAATGGCCAACTACGGCCTCGGCTCCAACAGCCGTGTACGTGGCAAACATGCCCGCGAATTGCTGGGCTGGGCGCCGAAGAGTACGTCGGTGGTTGAATGGATTCGTAACGAAATGGTGTGATGGGCGTTTAAGCCCCGCCGGGCTTCGCCTTCAACCTTTAGAACGGCTGCCATCGGGCAGCCGTTTTTATTTCAGGCTTTGCTCTTGCGTGACGCCAGACCTATGGTGCTCTGAAAATTGCCGGTTCAGCAGGTACAAGGATGATTAACCGTTACGACGCAGAAGGGGCACAGAGCAGCTTTCAGCCAGGCTCTAATGAGCAAGTGCTGAGCAATAAACTGGGAATTACAAGGCCGTGCAGGCAGGTTACGTACCGCTGGACTACAGCAGTTGGGAACGAAATAAAGAGGCTTATTTTTCTGCGATCCACCAAGGTCTGAACTGCAACTACGAACCTATGGAGTATTGGGTAAGACAGGCGTTGTGGACTTGACGTTACTTGGCCAGGGATATGTGCAGGAACTTGCTGGATTTGACTTTGAGCTTGTGTTCAAGCGCCTCGACACTCTGACCTGTCTCGATGGCTGTTGAGCTCGCGATTGTTCGGATCAGCGTTTCGGCAGTGATTTTTTTTCTGGTGCGGCGCGCAGTTGTCATGTCGCAGGCTCGATAGAGAACAACAGGCGAGTATAGCGCTTGCCTCAATTTTCCGAATACCCCTTAAACCTGTGGGAGCTGCCTTGCCAGCGACAGCGGTCGACCAGTCAGCATCTATGTTGAACGTGCCGCCGCCATCGCTGGCAAGCCAGCTCCCACAGGTGTCTGCATTCTGGTTGAAGGAATGCGAACAATTGTGGGAGCGAGCCTGCTCGCGAAAGCGGTGCTTCAGTCGACAGAAATGTTGATGTGAGACCATCTTCGCGAGCAGGCTCGCTCCCACCTTGGTTTCTCGTCTACCGGAAAGTGATGTAAATCCCGCCCCTCGATTTTCATTAATCGCGACACGGCATATCTATTAGCGACACCTCTTACCTCTCCACGAAAATTACTTTCATGTGGTTTGAAAACTCGATCTCGAAATGATTTATGAGTTTCACAACCCATTCGAACGTGACCCTTTCGAGGAGTACCGCATGACGCCTTCCTTCGGCTATTGGCTGCTGGTCTATGCCGCCGTCGCCATCATCGCTTTGATCGTGCTGATCGCCCGTTACCGGCTCAACCCGTTCATTGTCATCACCCTGATTTCCATCGGTCTGGCGCTGGTGGCGGGTATGCCGCCATCCGGTGTGGTGGGCGCGTATGAGGCCGGGGTGGGCAAGACGCTGGGGCACATTGCGCTGGTGGTCGCGCTGGGCACGATGCTCGGCAAGATGATGGCCGAGTCCGGCGGTGCCGAGCAGATGGCGCGCACGTTGATCGACAAATTCGGCGAGAAAAACGCGCACTGGGCGATGGTCTGCATCGCGTTTCTGGTAGGGCTGCCGCTGTTCTTCGAAGTCGGTTTCGTGTTGCTGGTGCCGATTGCCTTCACCGTGGCGCGGCGGGTCGGCGTGTCGATTCTGATGGTCGGCCTGCCGATGGTTGCAGGCTTGTCGGTGGTGCACGCGCTGGTGCCGCCGCACCCGGCGGCGATGCTCGCGGTGCAGGTCTATCAGGCGTCGGTCGGGCAGACGCTGCTGTATGCGATTGCCATCGGCATTCCGACGGCGATTATCGCCGGTCCCCTGTACGCCAAATTCATCGTCCCGCGTATTCAGTTGCCGGCGGATAACCCGCTGGAGAAACAATTCCTTGACCGCGAACCCCGCGACAAACTGCCGGGTTTCGGCATCACCATGGCGACCATTCTGTTGCCCGTGGTGTTGATGCTGATTGGCGGTTGGGCCAACCTGATTTCCACGCCGGGCAGCGGTTTCAATCAATTCCTGTTGTTCATCGGCAACTCGGTGATTGCGCTGTTGCTGGCAACGTTACTGAGCTTCTGGACGCTGGGGATTGCCCAGGGTTTCAACCGCGAATCGATCCTCAAATTCACCAACGAATGCCTGGCACCGACCGCCAGCATCACCTTGTTGGTCGGCGCCGGCGGCGGCTTGAACCGGATTCTGGTGGACGCAGGCGTGACCGATCAGATTGTCGGCCTCGCCCACGAATTCCACCTGTCGCCGCTGATCATGGGCTGGCTGTTTGCGGCGCTGATGCGCGTTGCCACTGGCTCGGCAACCGTGGCGATGACCACCGCGTCTGGCGTGGTCGCGCCCGTCGCCATCGGTCTGGGTTATCCACATCCTGAATTGTTGGTGCTGGCGACCGGCGCCGGGTCGGTTATCTTTTCCCACGTCAACGACGGCGGCTTCTGGTTGATCAAGGAATACTTCAACATGACGGTCGCGCAGACGTTCAAGACCTGGACCGTGCTTGAGACCTTGATCTCGCTGGTCGCTTTCGGTCTGACCGTCGGCCTTTCCTACCTGCTGTAACCGGAGCCCGCCGCCATGGACATCCTCTACCAGATCCGCGCCCGCCAGGATTCCTTCAGCGCCGGCGAAGGCCGCATCGCCCGACTGATGCTCGACGACGTTGGCTTTGCCGCCTCCGCCAGCCTCGAAGATCTGGCGCAACGGGCCGAAGTCAGCACCGCCACACTGTCGCGATTTGCCCGCACCGTCGGCTGTCGTGACCTGCGCGATCTGCGCCTGCAACTGGCCCAGGCCAGCGGCGTCGGCAGTCGCTTTCTAGACCCGGCGGGCACGCCTGAGCAGTCGGCGTTTTACGGGCAGATTGTCGGCGATATCGAAACCACACTGCGTCAGCATCTCGCTGGATTCGACGAATCACGCTTCGCCGACGCGGTGAAATTGCTCGGCCAGGCGCGGATGATTCACGCGTTTGGCATGGGCGGTTGCTCGACCCTGTGCAGTGATGAATTGCAGGTGCGGCTGGTGCGCCTCGGCTACCCGATTGCGGTGTGTCACGACGCGGTGATGATGCGCGTCACCGCCGCCAGCTTGAATGCCGAGCAAGTCGTCATCGTCTGCTCGCTGACCGGGATCACCCCCGAACTGCTGGAAACCGTCGAACTGGCGCGCAATTACGGCGCCCGCATTCTTGCCATCACCCGCGCCGACTCGCCACTGGCCGAACTGGCCGACATCGTCCTGCCGCTGCAAGGCGCAGAAACCTCGTTCATCTACAAACCGACGGCGGCGCGCTACGGCATGTTGCTCGCCATCGACGTGCTCGCCACCGAGTTGGCGCTGGTCAATCCTGAAGACAATCAAGAGCGTCTGCGGCGGATCAAACTCGCCCTCGACGAATACCGTGGCGGCGACGATCACCTGCCACTGGGAGACTGACATGCAATACGACACGCTGATTCGCAATGCCCTGATCATCGACGGCAGCAACACGCCCGGTTACCGCGCCGACGTGGCGATTCTCAATGGTCGCATCGAGCGAATCGGCGACTTGCACGACGCCACCGCCAGCGAACAAATCGACGCCGCCGGCCGCGTGCTGGCGCCGGGTTTTATCGACGTACACACCCATGACGACACCGTGGTCATCCGCCAACCCGAGATGCTGCCCAAGCTCAGCCAAGGCGTGACCACTGTGATTGTCGGCAACTGCGGAATCAGCGCCTCACCGGTCAGTTTGAAAGGCAATCCGCCGGACCCGATGAACCTGCTCGGCACTGCCGCAGCGTTCGTTTATCCACGCTTCAGCGATTACCGCGCGGCGGTCGAAGCGGCCAATACCACGTTGAACGTGGCCGCGTTGATTGGGCACACGGCACTGCGCAGCAATCACCTCGACGATTTGTTTCGCACCGCAACGGCGGAAGAAATCAGCGCCATGCGCGAGCAGTTACGCGAAAGCCTTGAGGCCGGTGCGCTTGGGTTATCCACAGGCCTGGCCTACGCCAGCGCCTACAACGCTTCCACCGATGAAGTCATGCAACTGACCGAAGAGCTCACGGCATTCGGCGCCGTTTACACCACCCATCTACGCAGCGAATTTGCACCAGTGCTGGAGGCAATGGACGAGGCGTTTCGCATCGGAAAACACGCACAGTCACCGGTGATCATTTCCCACCTCAAGTGTGCCGGAGTCGGTAACTGGGGGCGCAGTCCGCAGCTATTGGCATCCCTTGAAGAAGCGGCGAAAACCCATCCGGTCGGCTGCGACTGCTATCCGTATGCAGCGAGTTCATCGACGCTGGATCTGAAGCAAGTCACCGACGCCCACCGCATCACCATCACCTGGTCGACGCCGCATCCGGAAGTCAGCGGCCGCGACCTGATCGACATCGCCGCCGAATGGAACCTGCCGCTGCTCGACGCCGCCAAACGCCTGCAACCGGCGGGTGCGGTGTATTACGGCATGGACGAGGCCGATGTAAGAAGAATCCTCGCGCATCCGTTGTCGATGGTCGGCTCTGACGGACTACCGGAAGACCCGTTCCCGCATCCACGTTTGTGGGGCGCTTTCCCACGGGTGCTCGGACATTTCAGTCGCGACGTCGGGCTGTTTCCGCTGCACACTGCCGTGCACAAGATGACCGGTCTGTCGGCCGCGCGATTCGGGCTGAAGGAAAGGGGTGAGATTCGTGAAGGACACTGGGCCGATCTGGTGTTGTTTGATCCGGCGACCGTGCGTGATGTGGCGGATTTCAATGACCCGCAACGCGCCGCCCAAGGCATCGACGGCGTTTGGGTCAACGGCGTTTTGAGTTACCGCGATGGTCAGGCAAGCGGTCGAAGGGAAGGGCGTTTTCTTGCGCGGCAGGGCGATTTGCGTGATGGCTTTTGTTAACGTTTCGCGCAGTGCGTCACAGTGGTGGCACATTGCGATTAAAGAAAGCCATCAACAAGCCGAATTGCTGACATCCGCCCAGCTACACTCTTGGGCCAATCAGTCAGGGAGCACCCCATGAGCTTCGGCAAAACCACCCCGATCCTGCGGATTTTCGATGAAGCCAAAGCCGTAGAATTCTACGTCGACTTCCTCGGGTTCAAGATCGACTGGCAGCATCGTTTCGAAGCGAACTACCCGTTGTATCTGCAGGTGTCGCGGGGTGAGTGTGTGCTGCACTTGTCCGAGCACCATGGTGATGCGACGCCGGGGTCGGCATTGCGGATTGAGACCGATGAGCTGGAGGCGTTTCAGCAGCAATTGGTGGCCAAGGACTACAAGTTCTCGCACCCGCAGATTCAGGCGATGCCATGGGGCAGCCAGGACATGACCATTGCTGATCCGTTTGGCAATCGGTTGGTGTTTACCAATGCGATCAGCGTCTGAGCTGGAAAAACCCCTCACCCTAGCCCTCTCCCGGAGGGAGAGGGGACTGATTGGGGGATGCTTGAGAAGTACGCCGACCTGAAAGTGATTGACCGAATCCATAATCGACCGGGGCGTTCAGGTCGATGTACAGCGCAAGACACCTCGGTCGGCCCCCTCTCCCTCCGGGAGAGGGCTGGGGTGAGGGCCGCTGCCAAACCCGTTCTGCCTGACAGCGGGTTTTTTCGTTACTCGGTCGGCACTAACTTATCCAGCACTCGATTGACCGCCAACTCGGCCAGCATCACCACCTGAGCGATGCCTTGCAGGGTCTTGCGGTGCGTGCCTTCAACCATTGCCACATGGTTGTGCAGCAAAACGATGGCCGAGCCGAGGGTTTCACTGGCGTCCGCGATCAGGGATTCGGTGTTGGCCTCGGGGTGTGCCATGTACAGGGCGTTGGGTTTGTAGGGCGCAGCCATGATGGCGGCGGTCGGTGGGCCGAGATAGTGGTCGAGGGCACGTTCGGCGGCGTCGTGGAATTTCTTTGAATCGGGCGATTCGTAAGGAGAGCCCGGGTCGGTGACCGGCGGGTTAGGCGTTGGTTTGAACATAAGCTGTGTTCCCTTCATTGAGCCCCAACCCTTTGCTACTAAACGAAGGGGTGGCAGCTGTACGCAGGTTAGTAGACCGGGGAACTCAGCTTAAGCCGGCGCGCCGAAGCGCCCTACGTACAGCCACCATAAAACTCAGGTACGCAAGCACCTGTGATGAATGTACGACCAAGCGAATTACCTCGGGCTACTAAACCCGATCACTGGAAATCAGTGACGGACTCAAGTTACCGATGGGCTACGGGGCGCACAAGCCGGCGGATTCTGGCGTAGGCGTAGGCAGCGGCGCAAGGATTTGTAGGCTTTCGGGCGTAACACTGAGTGTCTTTAAACGGCTAGGGTGGAATGGGTTTATTGCGCTACAGAGATTGAGGATTTGCCTGTCGGAATTCGGGCGGCGAAGAGGCCCGAACAGTCACCCTCGATGCATCTGCCGAAACTCGCCGGGCGGCATCCCGCGCCGACTCTTGAACGTGCGATGAAACGAGCGCGGTTCGGTAAACCCCAGATACTGCGCAATGTCCTGGATGGGCAGATTGCTGTTGAGCAAGTAATGCTCAGCCAGTTCCTGACGCAGATCGTCAAGAATCTGCTGATACGACGTCCCCGCCTGCTGCAATTGACGCTGCAACGTACGCACTGACACTTTGAGCTGCCCGGCCACTTGCTCCTTGCGCGGCAAACCCTCCTTGAGCAACTGACGCAGGATGTTTTTCACTCGCTGCGCAAGCGACGCGTCCTCCAGCGTCGCCATCAACCCCATCGCATGCTCCTCCAGCGTGCGCAGCAATTGCGCATCGGCCTGGCGCAACGGCAATTGCAGATACGCCATCGGCACAATCAGCGCCGAATAAGGCTGATCGAACAAAACCGGACAACCGAAAAACGCTTCGTACTGCGCCAACGTCGTCTCGGCCGGGCGCGAATGTTCCAGCCAGACAGCGGCAGGCGACACCTGCGTATCAGCAATCCAGCGCGCATAGTGCAACCACGAACCGAGCACGTTTTCCACCAGATGCCGGCGAATCCGCGGGCGCTGATAGCGGCAGCTCCAGATCAGATGCACATGGCCGTCCTGCACCTCGGCGCGACTCACGCCCATGTCGCCCACCAGTTTTTCGAACGGCATGATCCGGCTCATGGCATCGCCCAGCGTCGCGCAGTTCATGGTGATGTAACCCAACACGCTCCAGGAATTGGGCAACACAAATTTCGCCGCGTTAAGCCCGAACAACGGATCACCCGAGTGTGCGCAGAAATAATCGAGCAACTTTTCATGGGCCTCACCCGGCAAGCGCAGGGTGTTGTCGCTCAACTGCTGCGGCTGCAACCCGGCCGCCGCTAACGCCGGCTCAATGGCCATGCCCAAATGCTCGGCGTGGCGCAGGTATTTGAGCAGCGGCGGAACAGAGGTGAAGCCGAGCGATTGCATGATCGTCATTCCTGGATCAAGGCGCGCGTGAGCGGATGAGTGCCTTGAAAGGTAGTTGCAAACCATGGCTGAAGTAAATTCCCGGCGTGGAATCCGGTGAGGCTGCTATGCGCCGCCGGGAAGATTGCCGGATTTGAGCATGATGGGATGTGCTAGCCTGCAATCAATGATTTCATTGATTGCAGGGGGCGTCATGGCCAGCATCACGATTCGAAACCTCGACGAGAAGCTCAAGGAGCAGTTGCGCATCACCGCTGCTCATAACGGGCACTCCATGGAAGAAGAGGCTCGCCTGATTCTGGGCAGAGCGTTGGCGACTGTTGATCGCGCCGGTGGACTTGGCAGCCGGATACGCAACAGATTCAGCGATGTGGACGCAGTGGAGCTGGAACTACCAAAGCGTTCAGAGAAAGCCACCGGGGTGGATTTTTCTGAATGATAGTGCTCGATACCAACGTTCTTTCAGAGTTTATGCGAGCCGAGCCTGCAGCTCGGGTGCTTGATTGGGTGGATGCGCAGCCAGCGATGGATCTGGCAATCAGCGCCGTCACCGTGGCAGAAATCCTCCACGGCATCGCACGCCTGCCTTCTGGCAAGCGCAAACAAAAACTTGAGGCGCATGCCATGGCCATGTTCGAAGAGGACTTCGCCGGGCGCATTTTGCCGTTCGATGCTCACGCCGCCGTCGAATACGCGACACTGGTTGCTGATTGCGAAGCTAAGGGCCGCGCGGTGTCGATGGCTGATGCGCAAATAGCCGCCATCTGCCGAGCGCATGGCGCATCGATTGCCACTCGTAATGTGAAGGATTTTGCGTTCAGCGGTGTTGAAGTCATCGATCCGTGGGCTAGCTGACGGCTTCTGTTGCTGTTCAATAGCGCTCACAAAAAAGCCCGCTATCACACCCAATGGGTTTGGTAGCGGGCTTTTCAGTTGCCGGCCAAGTCAGACGCGGAAGTGGCTCACCATCTGCTGCAACTGACCACCCAACCGCGCCAGTTCAACACTGGACGCTGCGGTTTCATCGCTGGCGGCGGCGGTTTGTTCAGACACGTCGCGCACGTTGATGATGCTGCGGCTGATCTCTTCGGCCACGGCGCTTTGCTGTTCGGCAGCGGCGGCGATCTGCTGGTTCATCGACTGGATGTTCGACACCGTGCGAGTGATGTTTTCCAGGGAGACGCCGGCCTTGCGGGTCAGGGCGACGCTGCTGTCGGTCAGGGCGCGGCTGTTGTTCATCACGGCCGAGACTTGCTGGGTGCCGTTTTGCAGACCGGCGACCAGGCCTTCGATTTCTTCGGTGGATTTCTGGGTACGCTGGGCCAGGCCACGGACTTCGTCGGCGACCACGGCAAAACCACGCCCGGCTTCACCGGCACGCGCCGCTTCAATGGCCGCGTTGAGCGCGAGCAGGTTGGTCTGTTCAGCAACAGCCTTGATCACGTCCATGACGCTGCCGATCTTGTCGCTTTCCTGTTGCAGCACGCTCATGGCTTCGGTGGAACGCGCCACTTCGCTGGCCAGACGCTCGATCTGGGCAATGGCTTCATTCACAACCTTGTCGCCTTCACGGGCTTCGCCGTCAGCTGCCGCTGCGGCTTGCGAGGCTTCTTCGGCGTTGCGCGCGACTTCCTGCACGGTGGCGGTCATCTCGTGCATGGCGGTGGCGACCTGATCGGTCTCGACCTTCTGGCTGTTCACGCCGGCACTGGTCTGTTCGGTCACGGCCGACAGTTCTTCAGCCGCGCTGGCGATCTGGGTGACGCCGTCGCGGATGCCGCTGATCAGGTCGCGCAGGGTCACGCCCATGCGGGCGATGCCTTGTTGCAGCACGCCGAGTTCGTCGCGGCGGGTCACGGTGACATTCTGGGTCAGGTCACCGCTGGCGATGCGCTCGACCACGGCCAGGGTTTCTTGCAGCGGACGGGTGATCTGACGGGTGATGATCACGGCGGCAATCACACCGACCAGCAGGGCCAGCAGGGTGCTGATCAACTGGAAGGTGCGCGCCTGGGCGCTTTCGATGTCACGACGGTCAAGCTGGATCTGGTACAGCTGCTCGCTCAGGCTCACGATGGTGGTGCCCTGATCGGTCATTTCCTTACGTGCCTGCACGGCTTCGCTGTTGGCGTTTTTGTACGCCATCAATGCGCTGCGATAGTTGGTCAATGCCGTTTCCAACTGACGCAGAGCGTCTTGCTGGGTATCGGCGAAGCGCACGTTCAGTTGCTTGAGGCTGGCGATTGCCACGTCGATCTGGCCGATGGCTTTCTGCTCGGTTTCGGCATTGGTGCTGGCGGTGTAGCCGCGCACTTCATAGCGCGCGAGGATGAATGCTTCCTTGGCGGCGGTGATGGCCTGGAACTGTTCGAAACGCTGCTCGCTCAAGTCCATCTGCTGGACGCGCTTGCTGATCGACTCGATCAGGTTGTAAGCGGCGTCGGCGTTGGTACCCATGACGTCGCGGGCGCTGTTACCGGTGCGGTAGGCGTTGCGCATTTTGTTCAGGGACGTCTGGTACTCGGCGATGGTCGCCGCCTGCGCCTTGAGCAGTTTGACGTTTTCCGGGCTCTTGAATTTGCTGATCAGCGCCTGCTGCTGTGCGGCGAAGCTTTCAAGGGTGGTCTGCACATTCTGCGCGGCGGTTTCGTCGCCGTTGGTCAGCATGTATTGCAGGCGCACCACGCGCAGTTTGGTCAGGCCAGAGTTCAACTGGGTGATGTCGCTCATCCAGTTGCTGCGGTCAATCAGGCCGCCCAGGCTCGTCCAGCCGGTCAGGGCCAGGACGCAGGTCAGTGCCAGGACAAGGCCGAAGCCCAGCCCCAATTTCATGTTCACGCTGATGTTGCCGAACCAGCTATTCATCACAATTCCTCCAGGAACGTTGTGCTTCTTGATCGTCGGTCAGGCTGGAAGATTGTTGTTTTTTTGAGCCAGCAAGGGTGTTAGCAGGTTTGTATCGGCCGCAAACCCGAGAGCTGAAAGGATTTTGTCCGACAGAATTTGTAACAAGCTCATCCCAAGATTTTTTTCACAAGGGTTTCACCGGCTGCCTACGCGGACATCGGTAGCTTCGCCGCATCGAATGACAAGTGATGGCGGCTTTTCTGTGGAATTGAGACTGAGTCTGTTCGGCGTCAAGCGCTCGGTTGACCTGAGTGGTTTTGCGCGCTTTCGCAGCACCTGGGTGGTGCTCGCAGCATCGATACTGGTGCTGCCGCTGACCTTATGGCTGCTGGCTCCGGCGGCGGTACCGGATCTGGCCCACGGCAATGTCGCCGGTGCGCAGGCGTTGGCGGCAGGGTGGGCCAAGGGTGACATGATCGTGCTGGTGCGCCATGTCGAGCGTTGCGATCACTCCAAGGCTGCGTGCTTGAGCGGCCATGACGGCATCACCGACCGCTCGCGCAGTGTCGCGGTAGCCGTTGGCGCGCAGTTCGAGCATTTGGGCCTGAACAACGCTGACATCTATAACAGCCCGGTAATGCGTACCGTGCAGACCGCCGGTTACATGTTCAACCATGCCGCCAGCGGCGAAGACTGGCTGATCAACTGCAAGGGCCGCATGTTGCAGGACGCACTCGCCCACAAGATCCCCGGTCGCAACCTGATTCTGGTGACCCACAGTGAATGCATGGCACAACTGGAAAAAGACCTGAAAGTACCGACATCCAATCTAGGTTATGGCGCTTCACTGTTTGTTTCCGCTGCCAGCCCGGCGGCTCCAAAAATGATCGGCTTTATTGAAGCCTCCGACTGGCGCACGGTGACCATCCGATGAAATCACGTTTTTACGCTTACAACTTCGGTATCCCGCTGGTCTGCGCGGCGCTGGTGTTCCTGATGTTCGACATGACCAAGATCGATATCGCCTTCAGCAATCTGCTATTCGATCCGCTGACCCAGAGCTTCCCGCTCGACAAGATTCACTTCTTTGAAAAGCTCACCCACAAGTGGGCGCGGATCATTCCGAACTGGACTGCCGAAATTGCCCTCATCGGCGCGATGCTGTCGGTGGTCTGGCCGTTGGTCAATCCACAGAAACGTCCGCGACTCGGCGCGTTTCTGGAACGCAGTAAAGTCGCGCCAGTGCTGCGATTTGCCGCTGATCATCGTAGGGATTTTCTGTTTGTTGTCGTTGCTTTCGCGGTGTGTACCGGGGTGATCCATTTCCTCAAATCCCACACCAGCGTTTACTGCCCGATCGAGACAACGTTGTATGGCGGCAAAATGGCCCACATCGAGTGGTACAGCAATTTCCAGCTGTTCCACGAAGCGGGTAGTGGCCGCTGCTGGCCGGGCGGACATGCATCCGGCGGTTTCACCATGCTGGCGTTGTATTTCGTGGGGCGCCGTTACCAGTGGCGTTTTTCCAGTGCGCTGTTGTGGGGCTCGTTGTTGCTTGGTTTCGTCTACGGCACGACGCGGGTTCTGCAGGGGTGGCACTACATGTCCCACACGTTCTGGGCCGGAATCTTTGTGTGGCTGGCATGTTTGCTGACGGCGCTGGCGTTTTATGGGCGGGCACGGTTGCAGTTACCGGTGTTGCACAAGCCTCAGCCGCCTGATTACGCCGCCAAGCCGCTATCTGATGGGCTTCAGTCGCTGACGAAGTAATACGCCTGGCGCCCGACCATCAGGGTCTTGAGCACTTTGAGCGGTGCGGCGGGAATGCTGTCACCGGCCATCACCACTACGTTCGCAGGCGCGGCCGCGAGGAATTCCCTCAGTTGCGCGTCGGTGTCCAAGCCCCTTAGCACCTGTTGGGTGTAGAAAACGCTGGCGCCGCCGACCCGTTCATTGGCTTGAAACAATGCGACCTGATGCCCTTCGGCTTGCAGCTTCTGAATGTGTTCGGTCAGCGGCAGGAACGACAGTTTTTTATCGGCATGGGGCAGCGCCCAATGCGCGGCGGCGAGATAACTGGCGATCACAAGGGTCAGTACACCGGCGCCCAGTGCCTGACGATGACGCGCGATTCTTCCGATAAATCGTTTGGTGCTTTCGTACTCTTTCAATCGCTCGAACAACACGCCCGCATACTCCGCAGCAATCACCGCAGCCGCTGGTGTCATCGACATCAGGTACACCGTGCGCTTGCTTGAGGCCAGGGTGAGCATGATGAATTGCGCAATTATCCACAGGCTGAAAAACAGCAGGTAACGATTGGTCTTCAACTGTTTACGGAAATGCCACAGCCCCAGGTACACCAGAACGTTCCACGGCAGGAACGCTTCGGGCAGTTTGGCCAGGTAGTAATAGAAAGGCTCGTAGTGCCCGGCCTCGACGAACGATCCGCTGAAGCGACCGACGCTGTTGGTCAGCAACACTTCTTTTACCGCTTGCACACCGCCGTGTTGATAAAGAACGACGAGCCAGATCAGCAGTGGAATCAGCCCTGCCAAGGTGAGCAATCCCGGGCGCAGCCAGTCGCCGATCTTCAGACGTCTGTCGATCAGGTTATCGGCCAGCAGATAAGCAAAAATCACCACCCCCGGCATGGCCAGTCCCAGCACACCTTTGCTCAAGGTGGCGATGGCAATCCCGACGACAAACAGCAGCGAATTGCCCGCAGTTGATGCGCGTTGCGCCTGGAAAAACGCCAGCAGCGCTGCCGTCACGCCGAGCGCCAGCAGCGCGTCCTCGCCAACCCCACGCACGTTGCTCCAGTAACTGGCCATCGTCGCCAGCAGAATCCCGGCCGTCCACGCGATGGCTTTCGGCCGTTCAAAGCGGCGCAGCATGCCGTAAAGCAACATTACGCTGAGCAACCCGGCCACCGCCGACGCCAGCCGCACCGCCCACGGCGAAACGCCGAACACGCGCATCGCGCCGGCATCCAGCCACAAACTCAGCGGCGGTTTCTCTAGAAATGGCTCACCGAACAGACGGGGCGTCACCCAGTCATTGTCCAGATGCATCTCCATGGCGATCCCGGCGACGCGGGCTTCGGTGGAGCCTTGCAATTGATGGTTGCCCAGCGCGAAGAAAAACAGCAGGGCAGCAAGTAGAAACAGCGAAGTGGCGGCACGCGACATGGGTTTCAGGCAACCGGAAGGGGCGGGAGGCCTGAGCATAAATCGCCATTGCTGAACAAATTGTGAACATCACCCCAGACGGCGCGACCAACGCTGATCTGGCGCTTCGAATGCCGGATTGACCAGCGCCGTCAGCACATGATCCTGCCAGCGCCCGGCGATGTTCAGATACGCCTTGGCATAGCCTTCCTGTTCGAAGCCCAGTCGCTCCAGCAATCGCGCGCTGCGCTCGTTGCCGGGAACGTAATTGGCCATGATCCGGTGCAGGTTCTGGGTATCGAACATGTAGCCGATGCCAGCCTCCAGGCCTTCCTGCATCAAGCCTTGGCCCTGATGCCCTTCATCAATGTGATAGCCCAGATAACACGCCTGAAACGCCCCGCGAATGATGCCGCTGAAGTTACACGCGCCGATCATCTGCTGGCCGTCCGGCGTCAGCAGGGCGAAATGCATGGCCAGCCCGGCTTCAAAGGCGCTGGCCTGGATGTCGAGGCGGCGGCGAATCTGTGCCGTGGAAAAGTAGTCGGTGGTGCGGATTGGCGACCACGGTGCGAGGTGACGTTGGTTGCGTTGGTAGAAATCACTTTCCAGCTCTGCTTGCTCCGGAGCAAGTATCGCCAGCGTCAGGCGTTGGCAAGGCAAAGTCAGCAGCGGCATCGGGCGCTCCGGTGGGCGAGAAGATTGCTGGCAGGTTCGCGCAATACCCAGGGTTCGGCAAGTGATGGAGAGCGGGGGGACGTTGAACGCCAGACAAAAAAAAGCCCGCGGGAGAGCCGCGGGCGAACCGTAGTTTCTTGAATGAGCGAGTGGACTGTACAGCTTCGGCTGAACAGCGGCAGTGAAGAAAAATTCATCTCGATGGACCGCTTCGATGCCGCTGCCGGCCTGTACAGACTTCGTGGGTCAGTGGCGAACTTCAGGGGTGGGTGACTCAGGCGATCCCTGTTGAGCGACCTGATCCCGTGCCCGGCAGATCACGATTTCGGCCAGCGCACTCAATTGCTTCATGACCACAGCGACATGGCGCTTGGAGCCATCGAATTCGTCGGCAAAGTTTGCACTGATGTCCACAAGGGATTCGAGCAGATCGCTGGCATGCGTGAGCAGGGTCAATGTGTCGACATCGTCGCGCACGCTGAGCATCTGCTTGAGGGGAACGGTGCGGCGGCGTTTGCGTGGGTTCGAACCGGTGGTGCCGGGTTGTTGTTGCGGGCCGGAAATTTGCGCATCGGCAGGTACCGGTCCAACAAGCGTAAGTCGGGTGATTTTTTTCATGACGTGGCTCCGTGGAGTGAACAATCTCTGCGGGGGCGGTCTGTCAAACCGTCCGCTGGAGGGCAGCGAGTCGTGGAGGGTAGCGCCCTGAAAATCGGTTCACCAGTTCATGAAAGTCGACGCGTGTTGAGGGAAATTTCCTAGGACGTGGAATGTAGGAAGCGAAAGTCGCTGGCTAACCACGTCCGGGAGGTTTTTCAGTACTCCGAGACTTTATCCTCGCGCAAGATCCATCCCGCTTCACCCTGTATCAACTTGTATTGAATCTGTCGCATCTTCCCTGTTCGCCCTGCGTTGGCATCCGCGCTGTCGTACACCGGAAAGCGCTGCACCAGCTTATTTTCCACCACCGAGAATGAATCCTCGCCCTGATAGCCCTCGGCTGTTTTCGGGTTGTCGCTGACCGGTGGCAGGTAGATTTCGCTGAGGGATTTTTTGTTGTTGGCCGAGTAGGCGATCAATTCGCCCGGCATGCTGCGCCCGGGAGGGCGTGTGAATACGTAGATCTCGGGGGAGCCGTCGTTATTCAGATCGGCGACTTCGGCGCGCACGATGTTGCCGTTGAGCGGGCGGGTGATCGTCGAGTTATCGATCTCCAGCCCTTTAGGCTCGATGCGCAAGGCGGGTTTGCCGTCGACCTCATCCGCTTTCACATGAAAGTCGATGCCCTGCAACGTCAGGTTCTTGTCGAAGGATTGGCTGTTATCCACAGCGTCGCCATTGGCGAGAACCAGGGAAATTTCGTAATTGGCCACTTCATCGCGCCGTGCCGCATTGCGCATGAGATAGACCTGAACCGTGTATTCGCTATCGGCGGGCAGCGAGCCAGTGAAGTGATGGCCCATGATCGAGCTGTTGAACAGGGCGTAATCAGCGCCTTTGGCGGTGACGTTGAAGTTGGCGGAATTGTTGGAGGTTTTAAAACCTACCGTCAGGATCTGCCCAGCCTTGGCGTTGAGCGTGTACTCGGCCGTTTTATAGCCCTTGATCGACTGTTTGAATTGCACGCTGCCATAGCCGCTTTTGTAGACGACTGGCTGGATCCTTGGAGGGTTCTCGCTGTTGGCTGCGTTGGCAGACAGTGAAACGAGGGCCGCCAGTGCGGCGCCGAGCCAGATATTCATGAGTGTCCTTGGGGTAATGGCCTGGGTGCCTCGAAGGATAGTTCCACAGGCGCGCCCCCGTCCAACCGCACCGTTGCTTAAATCTCGGTGGATTTCAGGGTGTGTTTGACGTGAGTCACACATCCGATTGGCCCGGCGATGAGGCGACAGTCAGTTGCGCATCGGCTGTTCACATAATTCTTACGCAAGCAAAGCTATGATGTTCGGGCATGTGCATTGGGCCAGACAGGGCGGCTCCATTATGAATTTGAATGTTCTCTACGCGTTGGCGGCTGCGGCATTGTTCGGCGCCAGCACGCCACTCGCCAAGCTTTTGGGGGTGGAGACAAACCCCGTCCTGTTGGCCGGGCTGCTCTATCTGGGAAGTGGTCTGGGGCTGGGCGTTGTTCGTGTTGTTCGCGATCGAGCGTGGCAGCGTTCAGGGCTAACGGCAGAGGAGTGGCCATGGCTGATCGGGGCCATTGTCTTTGGCGGTGTACTGGCGCCGACCGCCCTGATGTTCGGTCTGACTCGAACGACCGGGGCCACAGCCTCGCTGATGCTCAATCTTGAGTCGGTGCTGACGGCGGTGCTGGCGTGGGTGGTGTTCAAGGAAAATGCTGATCGCCGGATCGTGCTCGGCATGATCGCGATTGTCCTGGGCGGTGTCGTGCTGGCATGGCCACAAGAGACGGCGACGGCCCATGACTGGACGGGGCCGCTGGCGGTGGCTTTCGCTTGTTTGTGTTGGGCGATCGATAACAATCTGACCCGTAAAGTCTCGGCCTCGGACGCGCTGTTTATCGCCGGCAGCAAAGGTCTGGCGGCCGGTGTGGTCAATTGCTCTCTGGCATTGGTCATCGGCATGCAACTGCCTGCTGCGGGCTCATTGGTCTCAATCATGCTGGTGGGATTTCTCGGCTACGGTGTCAGCCTGGTGCTGTTCGTTCTCGCCCTTCGCGGACTGGGCAGCGCTCGCACGGGCGCGTACTTTTCCACGGCGCCGTTTCTCGGCGCGGTTATCTCGATCATGGTGCTGGGCGAGTCGGTATCGCTGATGTTCGTACTCGCGGCAGCGTTGATGGCCTTCGGTGTGTGGGTTCACCTGATGGAAAACCATACACACGAGCATCAACATGAACCGCTAGAGCACGACCATCGCCATACACATGACGAGCATCACCAGCATGAACATGACTTTGCGTGGGACGGCACCGAGCCGCACAGTCATCCGCATGGGCATTCCCCGATACGCCACAGCCATGCGCATTTTCCCGATGTTCATCATCGGCATCGGCATTGATTAGCTGAAACGAGAGGGGGAGTTTTGATTTTTGGGACGCTGCGAACTGAGTTGTCCAAACCCCAGATGCGACAAAGCCCGCACTGGGCGGGCCTTGTCGTTGAGAGTTGGTGGGCCGGGGGGATTTGAACCCCCGTCCGCCAGTACTCCGCTGTCGGTACTACATGCGTAGCCGTGTCTATTAAGTTAACCCTCAGCGACCCGACGGGCAGGGTGCTTTGGGCGAGTTGTGTAAGTTTTAGCCGCTTCGTCCACAACGTACTGCACGGCGATTCTGTTCTATATGACAATCATTTTGGGTTTACAGACATCCCCTGATGATTGCTGGACCCGAAGGTACCAGAAGGGAAGGCTAAGGCTGCTTACGCAGCGAGAGCGTATTCCCCGTAGGTTTCGTCATTGGCAACTATAAGAAGTTGCAACAGTGGATTTACGAGTTCTGTTACCAACTCGGCATGCACCTAAAGTTTCGCAACCGGCGTCGAATCCTAAACGGCCCCGAACTCATTGCTCAGTACATCTTGGTGAGCAACAAGCCTGCGCAGTGTACGCCAATCGGCGGACGAGGCCAACCCGAAGGTTGGCCTTGTGGTGCGTCATTTATTTGTAGGGCTGCGAACCTGTATTTTCTCGATTAGGTTCGAAGTGATCGAAACGCATTCCTTTTCATCCCCGGCTTTTTGAGCCGCTTCGGCTTTTTCCCGGGCAGCTTTGACGTTGTCGTCGGCATTTTCCGAAATGGCCGGCTGGCTGGTCTCGAAGTCCTTGATGATTTGAAGATTCCCGGCACAAAGGTCTTTGTCTGCCGCAAACACCGGCGACGTCAGCAGGGCACCAGCGATGAACAATCCAGCAATTGCAGAATGCTTCATAGGTATCTCCTAGAACGGTTGGTCTCGGTGCTGCCGGACGATCGGGCGGCTCTGCCGAGGTCGGTACAAGCCTCGTTTGTTTGGGGCTTGATCAATCGACTATAGCTGCGCACAGGAATTCGGTTTTTTTTTACATCTGGCTTGAAAAGGCTAGCTCACCAAACCTGAGCCGATGAAACCGACCAAACGGTTGGTAGGCCCATGGGTCACTTTTTGGTGTCACCGGTCGCATTTTGGATGTCCAGAAGGGTTCGCTGGGTTTCAACAAGGCATTCGTCGGTTTTGCCTTGGGACTTGAGTGCCTGTGCTTTGCTGACACTGGCCGAGACACGCGCATTCAGATCCGGGGACGTCTGGTACTGGGCCTTTGAGTTGTCGATTGTCTGCAAATTCGCATCGCACAGGCTGGAAGGCTTGCTATCGGCGAACGAAATGGAAGCTATCATCGAGGCAGTAACGAACAGACCTAACAGTACAGAACGCTTCATGAGTATCTCCTTGCACTGAGGAATCCAGACTTCGCTGACCGTCAAAGCGGGCCACCGAAAAGAGGACAAGCCCCGAGTGTTCGGGGCTTGTTCTGTGGACTGTCGTCTTGCTCAAGGGTTCTGTTTTTCTTCAGCAGGCCTTTGCCTGAGTCACCCGATCGACCAGGTAAACCAATCCGTGATAGTCGATCCCGCCATGCTGTGTCAGGCCGATTTCGCACGTCCGGCTGGTGGAAATTCCTTCGCTGCAATGCTGCACCGCGTCCTTGAGTGTGCGCAGCGAGTGGCTGTTCAGCTCTGGAGTGGTAAAGCCCTTGTCGCCTGCAAAACCACAGCAGTGAATGCCCTCCGGAATCACCACGTTTTTACTGCACTTGCGCGCCAGATCAATCAGCGCCTGGCTTTCGCCAAGGTGCTGAGTGCTGCAGGTGACGTGTACGGCAATCGGCGCTTCCTGTGGGGTGAAGTCCAATCGATCAAGAAGATGCGTACGGATGAAACGCACCGGGTCGTACAGGTCCAGGCGAACATCTCCCACATCCTGCACCAGTCGCAACGTGCACGGGCTGGTGTCGCAATAGATCGGATCAAGTCCCCCGCGACTCGCATGCAGCAGTGCGCTGATCAACTCCTGACGTTTGTGTTCGGCTTGTTCGGCATAGCCTTTGGAAGCGAAGGGTTGGCCGCAGCAAAGGTTGTCCTGATTGTCCGGGAAGACCACTTGATAACCAGCCTTTTCCAGCAATCCACGGGTTTTGTCGTACAGCGACATCTGCTCTTTATCACCCGCCGCCGGGCCCATGACCCGCGATACGCACGCGGCCAGATAGACCACACGCGGGCGCTCATCCGATACGCTCGGGCTGAAGCGAATGGCTTTCTCCGGCTGCGGCATGGCACTCGTCCAAAGCGGTACCTGACCTTTGGACAGGCGAGTCAGTGTTGCCGAAAGTTTCGCCAGACGCGGCGCACCCAGCAACATCCGCGCACCGTTGGCCACGTGCAGGGTGAAGCGCGCCCCTTGCAGGGTCTTGGCGAAATTTCCTTCAATCCAGTCAGCGGTTTTCTGATGCGTCGCGTGTCGGCCACGGAGCTTTTTCACCAGGTCTCCGGTGTTGATGCCTACAGGACAACGTTGTGCGCACAACCCGGTCGCCGCGCAGGTCTCGATGCCTTGATACTCGTAGGCTTTTTCCAGTTCAGTGGTATCGACGCCTGAACGTTTTTTCGCCTGAATGTCGCGCCAGATCACGATGCGCTGGCGTGGGCTGAGGGTCAGGCCTTTCGACGGGCAGACCGGTTCGCAAAAACCGCACTCGATGCATTTATCGACAATCTCGTCGGCTGCCGGCAGCGGCTTCAGGTGCTTGAGGTGGATCTGCGGATCTTCACTCAGCACTACGTCCGGGTTAAGAATGCCGCTCGGGTCGAGCAGGCGTTTGAGTTGCCACATCAATTGATAGGCATCGCTGCCCCATTCCAGCTCCACGAACGGCGCCATGTTGCGCCCGGTGCCGTGTTCAGCCTTCAGCGAACCGCCGAATTCCACCGCCACCAGTTGCGCGACGTCGTCCATGAACGCTTGATAGCGTGCGACTTCTTCCGGGCTGTTGAAGCCTTGGGTGAAGACGAAATGCAGATTGCCTTCCAGGGCGTGCCCGAAAAGGATCGCTTCGTCGTAGGAATGTTTGTCGAACAGTTCGATCAAGCGGTTTACACCGATGGCCAGTTGCTCGATCGGGAAGGTCACGTCCTCAATGATCACCGTGGTCCCGGTTTTACGCACGGCACCGACGGCGGGGAAGGTGTCCTTGCGGATTGCCCAGAGTCGGGCGTTCTCGACCGGGTCTTCGGTGAAGTCGACCTGTTTTTCCACCGGGAAGCCGCTGAGCGACGTCATGATCTGCGCCAGTTGTTCCTGTAGCAACGTGGAAGACGCCGCGCGGGATTCGATCAGTAACGCACAGGCATTATTCGACAGCTGTTGTACGAAAGAGGGCATGCCCGGTTTGTCCTGCACCGAGCGGAGACTCCGCCGATCCAGCAACTCCACCGCCGACACTGGTTGGCTTTTCAGTACGGTGACGGCGTTGCAGCAGGTCTCCACATCCGGGAATACGATCAGCGCCGAAGCCTTGTTCGGATGATCGATCACCGTGTCGTAAGTCACCGCACTGATGAAGCCAAGGATGCCTTCGGAACCCACCAGCAAGTGGCTCAAGATATCCACAGGGTCGTCGAAATCCACCAAGGCGTTGAGCGACAGGCCGGTGGTATTTTTCAGACGATACTTGTGGCGAATTCTTGCAGCCAGTTCGGCATTGGCGCGGGTCTCGCGGCCCAAAGTCGCCAAGCGTTCCAGTAGATCCGCATGGCTTGCGTGAAACGCCGCAACACTGGCGGCATCTTCCGTATCAAGGCGCGTGCCGTCTGCCAGTACCAGACGAATCCCGGCCAGCGTGTGATAAGTGTTTTGCGCGGTGCCGCAGCACATGCCGCTGGCGTTATTGGCGACGATTCCGCCGATTTTGCAGGCGTTGATCGACGCCGGATCCGGGCCGATCTTGCGCCCGAACGGAGCCAGCCATGCGTTGGCTTGTGCGCCGATCACTCCCGGTTGCAGACGGATTTGCGTGCCTTCGCCGCGTATCTCGCGAGCGTTCCAGTTATCCCCGAGCACGATCAATACGGAGTCGCTGATTGCCTGCCCGGACAGGCTGGTGCCTGCGGCGCGGAAGGTCACCGGGACACGGTCGCGCTGGGCGAGTTGCAGCAGCGCCACCACTTCGTCTTCAGACTCGACGCGGATCACCAGTTGCGGAATCAGTCGATAGAAACTGGCGTCGGTGCCGAAGGCCAATGTCGACAGCGGATCATCGAAGCGGCGATCCGAGGGAATCAGTTGTTGCACATCGCGCAGGAAATTCGCCGGTAACGTCATTGGTCCTCCAGAATCAGAACCACCAGGTCTTTCGGGCCGTGGGCACCGTAGGCCAGCACTTGCTCGATGTCAGCGGTTTTCGACGGGCCCGACACCAGCAAGGCATTGGTCGGCATGCCTTGCGCCCATTCGAATTCCTGCTGCACCTGATAGAAATTGTCGCGGATTTCGCTGGCCTTGAGCAGGGCGAAATGCACTGGCGGCACCAGGCTCATCAGCCGTGGTTCTTCGCGGGTCGGCCAGAGAATCAGGCTGCCAGTGGCGGCAATGGCGCCGAGGGTACCAGTGAGGCTGGCCGGCGTGTCGTTGAACAACTCGGCTTTCCATTCTTCCATCGGCCGGTCGTAGGATTTCAGTGCCGGCAGATCGGCATTGTTCGCCCAGTGTTGTGTGAGGCGTCGCCCGTGGGGCGTTGTTGGTGCGATCAACAGACTCGGCAACTGGCGGTCACGCAGCAATTGCGCGAGCAGCGCTGGCCACTCTTCGCCAGTGCTCAGGTGAATCTCGGTGTGTACCGATTCCATCAATTTGCGCAGTTGTGGAATGCGTTGTTCGGCGCTGTAGGTGTAAGGCTGGGTCACCAGTTCGATATCGAAGTTGTCGGCTATCGGCGTGGCGCCGATCAGGCTTTTACGTAGCTTGCCGAGGATATTTTGCTTGGCGCTCATCAGCGGTCTCCCTGTTTGGCTAGGTGCTCGCGGGCCATGTCATGCAGTGATCGGGCGGCGGGTTTCGGCGCACTGTGGTTCTGCGTCCACGGGCCGACGTTGCTCGGAGTGAGGGCGCGCAGGCGCGTGGCGAAGAAGCCGAATAGCCGATACAGCGTTGGCGAGCTGTTGAGCCTGGCCCAGGCGTTCCAGATGAAGCGTTCCTTGCGCGAATACTTGCTGCCCTGGCCGCGCATCACTTGATGTGGGCTGTCCGGGGCTTTGACGTTCTCTTCGCGTAGGCGACGCAACAAAGCAGGGATAGGAATTTTTACCGGACACACTTCGCCGCAGGCGCCGCACAAGGAGGAAGCGCTCGGGTGATCCGGGACTTTCGCCAGACCGACCATGTGCGGGGTGATGATTTTGCCGATAGGCCCGGGGTAAACCTCGCCATAGGCGTGGCCACCGATTCGGGTGTAGACCGGGCAATGATTCATGCACGCGCCGCAGCGTATGCAGTTCAGGGTCTGACGCAATTCGCTGTCGGCGAAGGCCTGGCTGCGCCCGTTGTCGAGCAGGACCAGATGCACTTCTTGCGGGCCATCGAGTTCATGATCCTTGCGTGGTCCGGAGATCATGTTGACGTAGGTGGTGATCGGGATACCCAGCGCCGAACGGGTCAGCAGCGACAGCAGCGGCACCACGTCGCGCAGGTTTTCCACGACTTTTTCGATACCGGTGACAGCGATGTGCACCGGCGGCACGGTGGTGGTCATG
>NZ_JBIUWI010000050.1:0-23556 GCF_044743385.1 Pseudomonas sp. NPDC087639
GGGCGGCTTCGCCACCGACAAGCGCGACTATCAGGAACAGATGGACAAGGTTCTCGGACTTGTCCCACGCCTGCAAGAACGCTTCAGTCAGCGCGGCGGCACCATGTCCGGCGGCGAACAGCAGATGCTTGCCATCGGCCGCGCGCTGATGAGCAAGCCGAAACTGCTGCTGCTCGACGAGCCGTCGCTGGGCCTGGCACCGATCATCATCCAGCAGATCTTCGACATCATCGAACAACTGCGCAAGGACGGTGTGACCGTGTTCCTGGTCGAGCAAAACGCCAACCAGGCGCTGAAAATCGCCGACCGTGCGTACGTTCTGGAGAACGGCCGCGTGGTGATGCAAGGCACCGGTGAAGCGCTGCTGACCGACCCGAAAGTGCGCGAGGCGTACCTCGGTGGCTGAGCGATTTCGGTAAATAAAAAACGGCCTTCGGGCCGTTTTTTTGTGCCTGCCACAATCTTCGTATCCTTCAAATCCCTTATAGGAGTGAGCCTGTTAGCGATGGTGGTATGTCATTCAACATCATGGTGTCTGACACGACGCCATCGCGAGCAGGCTCACTTCTACAGTGGGGGATTAGAACGGATTGCAGTGCTGCGCTACCGCCGTGGCCTGATCGACGTAAGGCCGGGCCGGTTCAAGGTTCCATTCGGGTTTGTTCCTCACAGGCTTGCCGTCGTAGACGGCCGCGAGATGACAAACCATTTGCCGGCGCAAAGACCCACCGTTGATGCTGTACTGGCGCCATTGCGGATCGTCTTTGTGCTTGTTGTACAACTCGGCAAACATACGATCGGTCTGATCATCCTTGATCGCCCGGCCACATGCGGTCGGCACGACGGAGAGCGACCAGGTATCCGGCCCCAGTTTCGGATCTGACCGTTGTTCCCAGGTGGTTGATTCGAAGTAGCTGGTACAGAACTGTTGCGCCGGTGGAGCGGCGGTCTGGATGCACGAGAAGCTGGCCTTGGCGACCGGGGTTCTCGGGAAATCGATCTTGATGATGTTGCGATCCTTCCCGGTCCTGGCTTTGTAATCGCGCTGGTTGGCCAAGGCATCGTTCAAGCCCCGCTGATCGCTGTAGAAAAACGCCAGAACTGGCAGTTCATCGGTTTTCGGGTTACCCAAACGCAGTTCTGTCTGGGTTTGGAACTCGCGACTGTTGATGACTTTGCGTGCGCCCATAAAATTGCGGAAGGCGTCGACGCGCTCCTTGCTGCTCATGGGGTTACGCATATTGAAACCACACTGCAACTGATCCTGCTGGCGGTTGTTGTTGAATTGGATGAAGTGCGCGACCCAGGCATTCGGGTTCGAAACAGGCGGCGCCATGGACTGGCAAACGGCCTCTTTCGGGGCGGTGTTTTTGCTGTCCCCACAGCCGCGATCATCTCGAAAGTCGGTCCAGGCATCGTTGGGAAACGCGCAATAGACATGCACCGGCGTTTCCGGATCGCGCACCAGATCCCTTGGTGTAATGAGATAGCCATTCTGCGTGCTCATGCCAGGGTCTTCATAACTGATGCCGTCTGCACGCATGTATGAAGCGGCAAACGTACCCAGCTCGACGGCTTTCGGACTGGGATTCCAGACATCCCATTTCTGCCCCTTGGCCGGATCGGCGCGGTGCGTTCCTCGAACCAACAGTCCCGAACAGTCCGAAGCGGGATCCTGACCGCAGCTTTCGACGGTTTTGTTGTACAACGATTCAACCTTTTTCAGCGTCTCGTCGCATGACTCGGCGTACGCACCTGTGGCTTGCACCAGCAGTGGCAGCATAAGTAATGGAACGACCCTGCACAGACTTTTCTTCATGGCTCGCATCTCCTTGATTAGCCAATACACACCGTCAACGCGGGACCGGGTTGCAACCCGTGGCCCGCATTTCGTTGTCCGATAACGCCGGCCGGAAAGGCTCGAGATTCCATGGCGTCTTGTTGCGATAGTTGTTCAGGACACAGTTCAATTGCTGGCGCATGCTGCCGGCGGAATTTTCGTTGTCTCGCCAGTTGCTGTCCGCGCCCTTGAGGGCGAACAACTGGTCGTACAAAGCGCCGATCTGTTCGTTGGGCAAGGCCCGCCCCACCGCCGTGGGCACAATGCTCAGGCTCCACTCATCCTTGCGGGTGCCGGGGTCGTAACGTTTGACCCAGTCGGCCGAGGCGATGTATTGCGGGGCCTGAACCGGCACTGGATTGCAACCGGCCCTGGCCGCTTCCTGCGGACTGACGGTAGGTCGAAACGGTTCCAGATTCCACTCGGTCTTGGCTGGATAGTTCTGCACCAGACACGCCAGTTGCTGACGCATGCTGCCCGCTGATTTTTCGTGGTCGTGCCACTGGCTGTCAGCGCCATGCAGCGCGAACAGCTCCTGATACAAGGCATTCTGATCACTGGCCTGTATCGCCTTGCCCTGGGCGGTCGGCGTGACGTTGAGCGACCATTCGTTTTTCTTGCTGCCCGGATCGTAACGCTCGACCCAGGTCGCGCTGGCAATGTAGTTCGATGTCGGCGCAACCACTGGTGGCTGAACACCACCCGCCGCTGTCAGGTCGATCGCCTGATCGGCGGCGACGTAGCTGAAGCGCTGCTCCGCCGGCTGGGTGAAATCCAGTCGCAGGATCGGCACGCTGTAGCCCTGAGCCTGGAGTTTCTTCTGAAAGTTGCGCGCACTGTTCAGGCCGTTTTCCGGTTTCGGCGGCGCCTGATCGCCGCGGGTGGCGAAGTTCTGCGTACTATTGACGTTGTAGATGAAGGCATCGATGTACTTCATGTTCTCGCTGCCATCGTTGGTCGCGGTGGCATTCTTCAACATGAACTCGTTGACCTGAGCACTGAAGGCAAACGGGTCCTTATTGGTGGTGTTTGGTCGGGATTCATGAACCCGGATCATAGCGTTCCAGTCACTGGGTTTCTCCGCATTCCAGGAACACTGCCCGTACTGGATCGGCCCTTTCATCAGCCCGGTATATTTCTGCGTCCATTGCTCAGCAGTGCTCACCCCGGCTTCCGCACAGGTGCCGTAAGCCAGCGCGGCATTGCGATTGTCCATCCCCCCTTGGGCCGTACGTGGCGGTTCACGACTGTCGAAAAAGCCGCAGCCATACCACTTGCGTTCTGGTCCAGTACCACCATCGAAGGCGTAGATGCAGGTGAAGCCCTGCTCCTTGACCGGCAAATTCAGGGCGGCAGCATCGGTTGGGTTTCGCAAAACAAACCCGGCCGGATGGATCAGGATCCGGGTGCTCAGATCCTTGCGAATCCACGAGTAAGACGTCGCGCCGATCTTGATCGCGTAAGGGCTGTAATCCCAAGGATTGAACGGCCCGTCATTGACCATTCGCAAGGTCACGCCGCTGCAGTAATAAAGCCCGCGCGCGGCACCGGTATCGGGTTCCTGGCAGGAATCCTTGAGAGTGTTGTAGTTGTGGTTGATGCGCTTGAGCGTGTCCAGAGGTTCCGGTTGCGGCTGGGCGCATACCGTCCCGAACAGCAAGGGCAGCGTGCCGGCGAGAGCCAAAGATAAAGTTCTGCGCAATAGCACAGCAGAAGCTGAGCAATCCTTCGACATAAGATACCGTCCTGGTAAATCGGCCTGTGAGGGTGGCCGTTGAAATGACTATAGAGCACGGGTGACGGCCTGGAAAAAACTGGCAGAAACCGGCATCTGGGGGTGAGCGATTGTGGTTATCAAAAAACGGCTTTCGGGCCGTTTTTTGTGTCACAGGCGCCTATCTGGTTTTTAGATTCACTGTCGCATAGTCGATTGCCTGTTCAGCCCTGGTCATGATGTTGCTCCTGTCATTCACCTGCCACGTTCGGAATCTACCGATCCACTTAAGCTTTTCCTACTGTCAGAAATTACAGGTCTCTAGAACCATTCACGATCAGAACGACGCAGTTATTCCATTCGCTGTAATTTTTTCTCACTGGCGCTGTAACGCATCGCCATGCCGTTTCTCTAGAGGGACAAGCAAGCGCAAATCGCTTGTAAAACCCAAGCTAAAATCGGAGAAACATCATGACTGCTACCACCCGCACCCTGTCCGCTACCGCCCTGGTTCTGGCCCTTGGTTCTGCCCTGAGCATCGCAGCCGTTTCCACCGTTCACGCTGCCGACGCCAACATGGAAAAATGCTTCGGTGTGGCCATGAAAGGCAAGAACGATTGCGCTGCAGGCGCAGGCACCACCTGTGCCGGCACCGCAAAAATGGACTATCAGGCCAACGCCTGGAAACTCGTTCCGAAAGGCACCTGCGCCACCACCGAAAGCAAAACCTCGCCGACCGGCTTCGGTCAAATGGAAGCGTTCAAAGCCAAGTCCTGATCAGTCGGCTGCCTGAGTGACAATCATGTTCACACCTAACGACCATGCCCACTCCTGCACTCAGGCAGCCCGTTCAGGGCTCCCGCCCCGTGCCGGGTTGGGGCTCAAGACCGGGCACTTGCGTGAAGTGCTCGGCTCATTACCGGACATCGGCTTCTTCGAAGTCCACGCCGAAAACTACATGGTGGCCGGCGGCCCGTTTCATCATTTTCTGGGATTGATTCGCGAGCAGTATCCGCTGTCGCTGCACGGCGTCGGATTGTCCATCGGGGCTGAAGGGCCGCTGGACGTTCAACACCTGCAACGCCTGAAGGATCTGATCGAGCGTTATCAACCCCACTCCTTTTCCGAACACCTGGCCTGGTCCAGCCACGGCCCGGTGTTCCTCAATGACCTGCTGCCACTGGCCTATGACGCACCGACGCTGAACCGCGTCTGCGAACATATCGATCAGGTGCAGAACGCCCTCAAGCGGCCAATGCTCCTGGAAAATCCGGCGACCTATCTGGCCTTTGAACGTTCGACCCTCGACGAGGCTGACTTCATTGCCGAAGTCATTCGCCGCAGCGGCTGCGGTTTGTTGCTGGACGTCAATAACGTCTACGTGTCGTGCATCAATCATCTGCGCGATCCATTGGCCTATCTCGATGCCTTGCCATTGCACGCCGTCGGTGAGATTCATCTGGCCGGTTTTGCCGAAGATTGCGACAGCCTCGGCGACCGTTTGCTGATCGACGATCACGGCGCGCCGATTGATCAAGCAGTCTGGCATTTGTACCGGCAAGTGCTGGAGCGCATCGGCCCGGTGGCGACGTTGATCGAGCGTGACAATCAGGTGCCGGCATTCGACGTCTTAATGGCCGAGGCGCAGCAGGCCGAAGTGCTGTTGAAGTGCGCGCGGGATCGATCATGAGCTCTCAAGCCGCGTTCACGGCAGCGTTGCTCAATGTGCAGTTGCCCTGCCCCGAAGGCCTTTACAGCGCCAACGGTGCCGATCCCGCCAGCCGTTTCGCGGTGTATCGCAACAACGTGCAGAGTTCGCTGATCAACGCACTGGGCGACAGTTATCCGGTGGTTGCGCAGTTGGTTGGCGAGGAATTCTTCCGAGCCATGGCGGCTGTGTTCGTACAAAGTCAGCCACCACAAAGTCCGTTGATGAGCCTTTACGGCGAAGGGTTTGCGGACTTCATCGCTGCGTTTGAACCGGCCTCAAGCGTGCCGTACCTGGCCGACGTGGCACGCCTTGAGCAGTTACGCACCCTCGCTTATCACGCCGCCGACGCAAACCCGATCCCGCCGGAACAGATCGCCGCTGCGCTGAGTGACCCGCAAGCCCTGAGCGAACTTGGCTTCGAACTTCATCCGTCCCTGTACCTGCTCGATTCAGACTATGCCGTGGTTGCGATCTGGGCCGCACACCAGCGAGAGGCGACGCTGGAAGGCATCGAACTCAATCGTGGACAGCAGGCATTGGTGTTGCGCAATGGCCTCGATGTCGAGGTGTTTGCCCTTGATCACGGCGCCGGCGTTTTCATCCGCCATTTGCTCGATGGCCAGCCGCTATTGGCAGCCGCAGAAAACAGCCCGCCGTTCGATCTCAGCCAGACCCTGGCCTTGCTGATCGCTCATAACGTCATCACCCATCTGAACTTCAAGGAATTGCCATGAATACGCTGATCACCCGCGCCATCTCGCTGCTGGAGAAAATCCCCCACAGCCTGATTGCCTTTATCGCGCGCTTTTCGATTGCCGCGGTGTTCTGGAAGTCCGGACAGACCAAGGTTGAAGGCCTGGCCATCGACCTGTTCGACGGCAACTTTGAGTTGGGCTGGCCACGCCTGGCCGATTCGACGATTCCGTTGTTCACCAGCGAATACCACGTGCCGCTGCTGTCGCCGGAAATCGCCGCGTACATGGCCGCGTTCGCCGAGCACTTTTTCCCGATTCTGATTCTGGTTGGCTTCGCAACACGATTTTCGGCGCTGGCGTTGCTGGGGATGACCCTGACCATTCAGTTGTTTGTGTATCCGGATGCCTACCCGACACACGGCACTTGGGCAGCGGTGCTGCTGTATCTGATGACGACCGGACCGGGGAAATTGTCGATCGATCATCTGATCGCCAAGCGCTACCGCTAAAGCCGATCCAGCGCCTCGCCGCTGCGTTTGAACCAACCCATCAGATAGTCCGCCAATACCTGAGTGCGTTTCGGTAATCCACCCTGATACGGATGCACCAGATACATCGGCATACGCCGGGTCTGGTAATCGCGCAGGAGCCAGCGCAAGCGCCCGTCAGCCAATTCCGCTTGCAGCAGGTACGAAGGCAATCGAGCGATGCCGGCACCGGTCAGCGCCGCTTTCTTGAGCAGGTTGTAATGGTTGCTGGCGAACGGCCCCGAGACGCGTACCCGCAACAATTCGTGCTGCTGGTGATACAGCCATTCCTCGCGACCGCTGTAGTGGCTGTTGAGCAAACAACGGTGCTCGGTCAACGCCTGCGGCGTCAGCGGCTCGCCGAAGCGCTCGAGATAGGCCGGGCTGGCGCAGGTCATTTCCTGCCAGGCCAGCAGCGGCTTGGCCACCAGCCGCTCGTCGTTGGCCACCTCGCTGCGGATCGCCAGATCAAAGCCGTCCCGGGACAGATCGCGATAGCTGTTATTCAGCTCCAGTTCGATCTGCACCTCGGGATACTTTTGCGAAAACTCCAGCAGCAGACCATCGAAGAAGGTTTCTCCCAGGGACACCGGAACCGTCATACGCACCGGCCCGGCCATGTCGTCCTTCAATCGCGCCAATGCCTGACGCGCTCTCTCGACTTGGACTACAAGGGCCTGGGCTTGTGGCAACAACGCCGCACCGGCAGCGGTCAGGCTCAAACGCCGGGTCGTGCGTTGCAGCAGCACCACGGAAAAGCGCGTTTCGAGTTGGCTGATCCGCTTGGACAACTGGCCCTTGCTGCACCCGAGTTGCTGCGCCGCCAACGTGAAACTGCCGGCCTCGATCAACACCGCAAACGCGGCCAGATCATCCATCTCGCTCATGGATTGTTTCCATTTGAAAACCAAAGGTTGCCCATTAGCGCGCTTATCCACAGAAAAAACCACTCTAGACTGAAACCTCGTTCAATCACTTGAGGCACAGCACAATGAAAATTCTGTTGATAGGCGCGGGCGGCACCATCGGTTCGGCCGTGGACAAAGAACTGTCGCAACGCCACGAAGTTATTCGTATCGGCCGCAACAGCGGCGATTTGCAGGTGGATATCAGCGACAGCGGGTCGATCCGAAAACTGTTCGAACAAACCGGCAAGTTCGACGCACTGGTCTGCGCCGCTGGCAACGTGACCTTCGCACCGTTGGATGAAATGAACGAAGACAGCTTCGCTCTAGGCTTGAAAGACAAGCTGATGGGCCAGGTCAACCTGTTGCTGATCGGTCGCGAGTTTGCCAACGACGGTGCTTCGTTCACCTTCACTACCGGCGTGCTCAGCCATGATCCGATCCGCAGCGGCGCCTCGGCTGCAATGGTCAACGGCGCCCTCGACAGTTTTGTTCGCGCGGCCGCCATCGAACTGCCTCGCGGTTTGCGCGTGAACTCGATCAGCCCGACCGTTTTGCTGGAAGCCATGGGCAGCTACGCCCCGTATTTCCGTGGCTACAAGCCGGTTCCTGCGGCGGATGTGGCATTGGCCTACGCCAAAAGTGTCGAAGGCCTGCAAACCGGTCAGACTTTTCACGTCGGCTAAACCCTTGTGATGAACGGTCAGCCTGCGTAACGTGGCGGCACTTGTCTGGAGAGCCGAAGATGCGTGTTGCCCGTTCGTTAGTCCTTGTTGCCCTGCTGCCGTTGTTTGCCGCCTGCCAGTTGTTCGATGGCCCGCGAGAAAGTGCCTCGCACGTGGGGCAGACGCGGATGCAGGGGCAACTGACCGCTGCCGACGGCAAACTGGTGTTCCAGCCGTGTCAGGATCAACGCCAATACGTGGTCAACGACATTGGCGGCACCAGCGTCTTGCAAGAGGCCGCGACCCTGGCCGATGACCAGGGCAAGTTGTTCGCCGACGTACGCGGCAAGATCGCCGGTGACCGCCTCGATCTTGCCCAGCTCTATCGCGTCGAACGTTCGGGCACCGCGTGTGATGATCCGAATTTCAAGCTACTGATTCTGCGCGCCGCCGGCCATGGCCCTGAGTGGAACGTCAAGGTCAGCGGCAAAGGCATGGTCATCGACCGCGACGGCCAGCCCCCGCTCGCCGTCCCTTACGTTGAAGAGCAATTGGGCGACGGTCGCTTCAATCTCAGCAGCGAAGCCAACAACCAGCGCATCGAATTGTGGGTCGCGCCGCAACGTTGCGTCGACAGCAGCACCGGCAGCGTGCAGCACATGAGCGCCGAACTGCGCATCGACGGTCAGGTGCAGCGTGGCTGCGGGTATTTCGGCGGTTCGCGTAACGACTGATCGTTTTACCCTCACCGGATCCGGCGGTTGCGGCTTATAATCGCGGCCTTCAAACGCCCTGGCGCAGTTGTGCGCCCCGCGAACCCGGATCCTCGCCATGTTACGAATCACTGAACTCAAGCTGCCAATCGACCATCCCGAAGAAGACCTGCGCGTTGCCATCGTGCAACGTCTGGGCATCGCCAGCGATGACTTGCTCGATTTCACCTTGTTCAAGCGCAGCTACGATGCGCGCAAAAAGTCCTCCGAACTGTGCTTCATCTACACCATCGACCTCACCGTACGCGACGAGGCCAAAGTGCTGGGCAAGTTCGCCGACGACCGTAACGTCAACGTGGCGCCGGATGTCAGCTACAAATTCGTAGGCGAAGCACCAAGCGACCTGAGCCAGCGACCTATCGTCGTCGGATTCGGCCCGTGCGGGATCTTTGCCGGCCTGTTGCTGGCACAGATGGGCTTCAAGCCGATCGTCCTCGAACGCGGCACCGAAGTGCGTCAGCGCACCAAGGACACCTGGGGCCTGTGGCGTAAAAGCGTGCTCAACCCCGAGTCCAACGTGCAGTTCGGCGAAGGCGGTGCGGGCACGTTCTCCGACGGCAAACTGTACAGCCAGATCAAGGATCCGAAGTTCCTTGGCCGCAAAGTCCTGCACGAGTTCGTCAAGGCCGGCGCACCGGAAGAAATCCTCTACGTCAGCAAGCCGCACATCGGTACGTTCCGTCTGACCGGCATGGTTGAAAACATGCGCGAACAGATCCGAGATTTGGGCGGCGAAGTGCGCTTCCAGGAGCGCGTCAGTGATGTGCTGATCGAAGACGGCCAACTGGTCGGGGTCCAACTGGCCAGCGGCGAGACTCTGCATTCGAAACACGTGGTTCTGGCCCTCGGCCATAGCGCACGCGACACCTTCCGCATGCTCCACAGCCGTGGCGTGTTCATGGAAGCCAAGCCGTTCTCGGTGGGTTTCCGCATCGAACACCCGCAGTCGCTGATCGACCGTGCGCGTCTGGGCAAATACGCCGGCCACCCCAAGTTGGGAGCCGCCGACTACAAACTGGTGCATCACGCCAAGAACGGCCGTTCGGTCTACAGCTTCTGCATGTGCCCGGGCGGCACAGTTGTCGCCGCGACGTCCGAGCCGAACCGTGTGGTCACCAATGGCATGAGCCAGTACTCGCGTAACGAGCGCAATGCCAACTCCGGCATCGTCGTCGGCATCACCCCGGAAGTAGATTATCCGGGCGGCCCGCTGGCCGGGATCGAGTTGCAGGAGCGTCTGGAATCCCATGCCTTTATCCTCGGCGGCAGCGACTACAAGGCCCCGGCGCAACTGGTTGGCGACTTCATCAACAACATTCCTTCGACCGAACTGGGTGAAGTCGAGCCGTCCTACAAACCGGGCGTGGCGCTGGGCGATCTGGCCCTGGCATTGCCAGACTTCGCGATTGAGGCGATTCGTGAAGCGCTGCCGGCGTTCGAGAAGCAGATTCGCGGCTACTCGCTGCACGATGCGGTTTTGACCGGGATCGAAACGCGCACGTCTTCGCCGCTACGCATTACTCGTAATGAGTCGCTGCAGAGCATGAACGTGAAGGGTCTGTTCCCGGCCGGTGAAGGCGCGGGTTATGCGGGCGGGATTCTGTCGGCGGGTGTGGACGGGATTCGGATTGCCGAGGCTGTAGCGCGCGACATCCTGGGTATTACCGACTGACACAAAACCCTGTAGGAGTGAGCCTGCTCGCGATTGCGGTAATCCAGTCAACATTGCTGTTGAATGTTATTACGCCATCGCGAGCAGGCTCACTCCCACATTTGATTTCGGTGTGTCAGATATTGGCGCGCAACACCGAAGTCGGCAGCGCCTCTCCCCGCTCGGCACTCGCCGCCACAGCCTCAATCAATCCGCTCAACTCATAGCCCTGCGCCTTGAGCCAGTCCTGATCGTAATAGGTGTCGGCATAACGCTCGCCGCCATCGCACAGAATCGCCACGATCGACCCCGACTCCCCCGCCGCTTTCATTTGCTGCGCCGCCATCAATGCGCCAATCAGGTTGGTGCCACTCGAACCGCCAACATGCCGCCCCAGCCGTTGCGCCAGGTAATGCATGGCTGCCAGTGACAGAGCGTCCGGCACCTTGACCATCGCATCGATTACCTTCGGCAGGAACGACGCTTCCACTCTTGGCCGGCCAATGCCCTCGATCCGCGAACCGCAATCCAGACGCAAACTGGCGTCGCCGGTCTGGTAGTAATCGAAAAACACCGAACGCTCGGCATCAGCGCACATCACGCGGGTGCAGTGCTGGCGATAGCGCACGTAACGACCGAGGGTCGCGGTGGTGCCGCCGGTACCGGGGCTGGAAATCAGCCAGCTCGGTTCGGGATGTTTCTCGTAGCGCATCTGCTGGAAGATCGACTCGGCGATGTTGTTGTTCGCCCGCCAGTCGGTCGCCCGTTCGGCATAGGTGAACTGGTCGATGAAATGACCGCCATGCTCTCGAGCCAGACGCTCGGATTCGGCATAAATCTGCGTCGGATCTTTTACCAGATGGCTCTGGCCACCGTAGAAGGCAATCTGGGCAATCTTCTCTTTCGACGTGGTCGCCGGCATCACCGCAATGAACGGCAGCCCCAGCATCCGCGCGAAATACGCTTCGGAAATCGCCGTCGAACCGCTGGACGCCTCGATTACCGGCGCGCCGGGCTTGAGCCAGCCGTTACACAGCGCATAGAGAAACAGCGAACGGGCCAGCCGATGTTTAAGACTGCCGGTCGGATGACTCGACTCGTCCTTGAAGTACAACTCGATGCCCGCAAAACCTGGCAGCGGCAAGGGGATCAGATGGGTGTCGGCGCTGCGCTGAAAATCCGCTTCGATGATACGGATGGCTTCGCGGGCCCACTGTCGGTTGTCGCTCATGGTCATGGTTCTCGTTGAATCGGGCAGGAGATTGGCCTCCTGAAAAGGATCATCCGTCAGCTTAGGAAAAAACCTACATCGCGCACAGATACAGCTGAGTCTCAATATGTCCGGCAACTGCTAGGCTCAGCGTGGTTCGGGGTAAAGGCGTTGTAACGACATATAACAAAAAAGAATATAACTTTTGTTTTAACAACTAACCGTACGGGTTAGGGTGTCCCACCTTTTTGACTCATCGATGGAGAGCGACCTTGCCTCTGCGTAGCACTTTCACGCGTTTCTTTCAGTTGGAAGCTGCCAGCGGTCTGTTATTGATCGCCGCGGCCATCCTCGCTTTGATTATCAACAACTCGCCATTGTCGTGGCTGTACACCGGTTTGCTCGACACCCCGGTGGTAGCGCAGATCGGCGCGTTGAAAATCGCCAAACCCCTTTTGCTGTGGATCAATGACGGCCTGATGGCTTTGTTCTTCCTGTTGATCGGCCTGGAGGTCAAGCGCGAAGTGCTCGACGGCCAGTTGTCGAAGCCGTCGCAGATCGTCCTGCCGGGTGCGGCCGCTGTCGGCGGCATGCTGGTGCCGGCGCTGATCTACTGGTTCCTCAATCGCGACAATCCGGCCGCCCTGAGCGGCTGGGCAATCCCTACCGCCACCGACATCGCCTTTGCCCTCGGCGTACTGGCCCTGCTCGGCAAGCGTGTGCCTGTGTCGCTGAAGCTGTTCCTGATGACCCTGGCGATCATCGATGACCTCGGTGCCATCGTGATCATCGCGATTTTCTACTCCGGCGAACTCTCGACCCTGTCGCTGGGCCTCGCGGCCGCTTGCATTGCGGCGCTGGTGGCGATGAACCGGCTCGGCGTGGTCAAGCTCGGGCCATACATGATCATCGGCTTGATCCTGTGGGTTTGCGTACTGAAGAGCGGCGTCCATGCAACGCTGGCCGGTGTGACCCTGGCCTTCTGCATCCCGCTACGGACGAAAAACGCCGAGCCTTCGCCGTTGCTGACGCTGGAACACGCGCTTCATCCATGGGTCGCCTACGGCATTCTGCCGCTGTTCGCCTTCGCCAACGCTGGCCTGTCGCTGAGCGGCGTCACCGTCGAAAGCTTCACCCACCACGTACCGATGGGCATCGCCGTTGGCCTGTTGCTGGGCAAGACCGTCGGCGTATTCGGCCTGACATGGCTGGCCGTGAAGATCGGTATCGCCGCCCTGCCCCAAGGCGCCAACTGGGGTCAGGTACTGGGCGTGGCGATTCTCTGCGGCATCGGGTTCACCATGAGCCTGTTTGTCGGCTCTCTGGCCTTTGTTCCGGGTGCAAGTGAATACGCGGGCATGGACCGGATGGGTATTCTGACGGGGTCGATTCTGGCGGCGTTGATCGGTTATGCGGTGACGGCGGCGGCGAGTCGTCGAAACAACACTTTGCCTACCGCATAGAACACTTGTGGCGAGGGGATTTATCCCCTCACTACAAATTTACCTTCAAGCCATTCTCCCGCAACAAAGCGAACAATCCCTCGTCTTTAGAGACGCGTCCTACAGCCACAAAATTCCTGCTTCGTTAACGTCGTGCAGCCCCTTCCGAGGGGCTGTCGATGGATGAACGAAAGGACGATCAGTGGCTGGCAGCAAGGACATTCCCAGGGTTTCCAACCCACCGGCGGGCGACGGGCATCACGTCACCTACCGCTACATGACGGCCACAGAACTGGCCGAGCGCGAAGCCAGACAAAACGCTTACGACGCCATGCTGGCGCGACAGGAGGCTTTCGAGCGCAATCGTAAGGTTGCAGCCAAAAAGCCTGATCCTGTGCGCGCCGGATGCGTGTTTGCCAAGTCCTGCAAGTTGCCGGACGCGATCATTGATTACTCCAATCCTTCGGGGATGGTGCCGACCGACAGTTTGAAAGACTACGGCGACCTGATCCTGCTCGGTGCCCGCGAAGCCGATGCCGACGGTGCCGTCGCGCTGAAGAAAATCAGCGCGACGGCCATCCCGACAGGACTCGGCAATTTTGCTCTGGCCGGATCTGCATTCGAAGCGTTGCCTGCCGTTGCCGCCAGCACTGCTGCTGCCACGTTGGTTGGGTTGGTCGCGCTGTTCATGCCCTCGAGCCTTGGCGACAGCGCCCTCTACACCGACGATCAACTGCTCGCCCTGAAACAGGCCCGTACCCGCGTTCGACTGCGGGTCGAGCAACAGGCCGACGGCAGCCTCAAGGGTTACGGTTTCTACACCGGTAAGAATCGTGATTGGGAAATGGTTGATGTCGTGCAATTCACTGCGCGCGGCAGCCAGTTCATTGCTGACTTGGGTGAAGGCGTCGAACTGATCTGGACACCCGCCGTGGATGGCTCTGACATTCTCGGCATCCCCGCGTTGGAGGCAGCTCCGCAATCGCCGCATATCTGGGTGTATCCACCGACGAAAGCGGCAGAGGGGATTCTGGTGAATCCGGTTTATCCGCCGGAGTACAGGGACTTCATTCTGGTGTTTCCGGTGGGGTCGGGTGTTAAACCGCTCTACATCGTAATCAACGAGGCGCGTAAAGGTTTAGCGGCCGCGGGACATAGCTATCATAAACCTCCGAAAACAGAAGAGATCACCGCGTTCCCCGGTCTGAAGATCGCCAAAAAAATGAATCCGGTACAAGGTGGTGGTGGACTTCGAAAAAGATGGACAGATGCCAAGGGCAAAAGAATTTACGAATGGGACTCAATGCACGGTGAACTGGAAGAATATCGTGCAAGTGATGGAGCCCATTTGGGAGCGTTTGACCCCGCGACAGGGGAACGCCGAGAAGATCCCAAGCCTGAAAGAAGCATCCGAAAAAAATACTTGTGAGGTAGTGATGGGACTGAAAATAGTTTTGGAGTGGTACGACAAGAGAACCGCTATTGGCCAAGGCGAGGAATTGTCCAGGGATTTAGGCGACGATGAGTCCGTACTAAATGCATTGGGGATCCCAGTGGAAAACAATATCAACAATGGTGGATTCAATGTCCTAGGACACTGGGTCGACATTATTCAGCCTTTTTTTCAGCACCCTATCGCCATGGACATATACGACTATCAAATTGCTTTTGAGTACAGCGACAACTGGTAGTACTGCACATGATCTACATCATTGAGGCCTTCGACAAAACGACTGACCTTCTCGTATTCGAGGAAAAACTTCCGTGCGGACATGATGAAAAAATAAAACTCATCATGGGTTGGACGGAAGAACAGTGGGGGTGGGAAGGATACGATCTTGAAGTGCATCAGCTTGAAGCGTTGGAGAAAGTACTCGCCAAAAAAATTCATGACCCTCAGTGCTTTTTCCAGCTGACGTGTAACGTGAGCACCCAGTAAATATATAAAAACCCCGACCAGTCACCTGATCGGGGTTTTCTTTTGCCGCTCGTTCCCGCTTAGTGCGAAACGCGGCTGGTCCCGCCAACGGTCGAAATCCGCACACGCTCACCAACGCGGAACACTTCATTCTCCTGAACCTGCTGCACATAGGCGCGCATGCTGCCGTCGTCTTCGCGCACGGTGATTTCCACACCTTGGGTACGCGTCAGGCCTTCTTCGGTCGCCGAGCCGATCAGACCACCCGCCACCGCACCGATCACAGCAGCGACGATGCTGCCTTTACCGCCACCGATGGCGCTGCCGCCGACACCGCCGACCACTGCGCCTGCTGCGCCGCCGATCGGGGTCTTGGTGCCTTCGATTTTCACCGGACGCAGGGATTCGATGGTACCCATGCGAATCGTCTGCACGCGACGCGCTTCGTCACGGGAGTAGGAGTCACCGGTCAGGCTCGATTGGCAGCCGGTAAGCAACATCGCCATCGTGGAAAAGGAAGCAACCAGCAGAACAGACTTACGCATAGCATCAACTCCAAAGGACAGGTATTCATTAAACTCCGCAGCTTGACGCCTGTCACGGCGCAGCTCGGATAAAATTGCTTTCATTCAGGCCCGGTACAGGCGCCCTGCGAACTCACCCAACATTAGCGCCAAATTCCATTTCTTGCGCCGCCGACCCAAGGATTTTCATGGATTACTTCATCATTGTCGTCACCACCGTCGCCGGTCTGTACTTCCATGGGTGGCTGTACGTACGGATCAAACGCTGGGTTGATCGCGACCTGGCACTGTCGCTGGCCGGCAAGGATGAAGGCAAACGCGCTTTTATGCTTGAACAATTGGCCCATGCACATGCGCAGAAGATCAAGCGTCGGGACCTGCCGAAGTGGCTTGAGGCCGCTGCGGCAGGGTATCCCGCTCGGTAGACTGCTTAAGGTGCCAGACGTTCAAGAATCCAGTCGGCGCCCTGCAAACGGTAGTTGAGGCGATCGTGCAGGCGGCTCGGACGGCCCTGCCAGAATTCGATGCGCTCGGGCAGCAATCGGTAACCGCCCCAGTGTTCCGGACAATCTGGCTGAGTATCGCTGAAGCGTTGCTCGGTCGCCTTGAGCAAATCCTCCAGTTCCCCGCGCCCGTTGATCACCCGGCTCTGCGGTGATGCCCAGGCACCGAGGCGGCTGCCCAGTGGACGCACCTGGTAATACGCATCGGACTCTTGCGGTGTGACCTTCACCACCCGCCCTTCGATGCGCACCTGGCGCTCCAGGGTCGGCCAGAAGAAGGTCATGGCGGCAAACGGATTGGCCGCCAGATGCTGGCCCTTGGCGCTGTCGTAATTGGTGAAGAAGGTGAAACCCTGCTCGTCCAGGCCCTTGAGCAGCAGAATGCGGCAATGCGGACGCCCGTCCGCATCGACCGTGGCCAGGGTCAAGGCGTTGGCTTCCACCGGCGCCTGCTCGGTTTTCACCGCGTCGGCGAACCATTGGTGGAACAGCGCAAACGGCTCGGCCGGGGCTTGTGCCTCGGTCAAACCGTCCCGGGTGTAATCACGACGCATATCTGCCAGAGCCTGGGTCATGGCGCATTCCTTTTCGTTAGCGGATCACTTCTTGGTGGCATCGGTCGCGGCGACTTTCTTGTCGGTCGCGGCGGCTTTGGCTGGAGCGGTTTTCTTCGCTGGAGCCTTCGCCGGTGCCTTCTTGGCTGGAGCCTTGGCGGCGGCTTTCTTCGCCGGGGCTTTCTTGGTGGCCGGTACAGCAGCTTTTTTCGCGGCTGGCGCCGGGGTTACCGGTTTGGCCACTGGCTTGGCGTCCTGCGCAGCAACCAGGGTCACTGGTTTCGGCGCTGGCATGTTGTATTTGCTCAGCAGCGCAACCATGGTGTTCTGCGGAGTCACCAGCATTTCAACGCGACGGTTGAGGGCACGACCTTCAACGCTATCGTTGGCGGCACGTGGCGCTTCAGAACCCATGCCGCGCAGCATCAGGCGATCACGCTGCAAGCCGCTGAGACGGAAGATCGCCGCAATGGCTTGAGCACGTTCCTGACTCAATTTGATGTTGGCCGGCGCAGCGCCGCTGGAGTCGCTGTGACCGAGTACCAGAACGGCGGTTTTCGGGTCGGCTTCGAGGATTTTCGCCACGCGGGTAAACGGGCCAAGCGTGACTGGCAGCAGCATCGCCGGACGATCCGGGTTGAATGAGCCTTCGACCGGCGCGGTGACGACTAGCACATTGTCGCGGCGCTCGAGTTGCAGATTGCTGTCCTGAATGGCAGTACGCAGGCGCGGCTCGTAGTCGTCAAGCCAAGCCTGAGTGACTTTCGGATCCGGCATCGGCACCACTTTGGCGGTGTCCTGATCCTTGCCGCCAAACGGCCACCACCACTTGCCGCCCTTGTCAGCCTCGGCTTTGGCCACGGCGACCGGTTTGGCTTCAGGCTTCACTTCAGGCTTGGCATCTGCCTTGGCGGTCGAATCGTCGGAGCCGAACGGCCAATACCATGGGTTGCTGCTTTCAGTTTTGGCAACCGGCGCAGTAGCAGCAGGTTTCAACGGTGCTGGGGCCTGTGCCGGCTCTTTGGCCGCCACTTTGTCGGAAGAACCAAACGGCCACCAACTGCCGCCGTCCGCATCATTTTTAGGAGTCTGTGCACAACCGGTGATCGCAACACACAGGGCCAGGGCGAGTGTCTTTTTAGATGACATTGAAAATCCACAAAATGAAGTAATGAAAAATCAGAGCACTTTCGCCCGGATAAACTGTCGCTTTGAATCGAAAAACCTTTCGAGGTTCCGGCCCTGGAACCTCTGATGACGCTTTACAGACAAGTGGCAAGCACCCGCGCGAGCTTTTGCGCGCGCGGATCCATCAAGACGTACGGCCCAAGGGTATTTGTCACAAAACCAAACGCGACATCATGCTCAGGGTCAGCAAAACCAATCGAGCCGCCCGCGCCCGGATGCCCGAACGCACGCGGGCCGAGGCCGTAGGTGGCATTCGGTACGTCGGGTTGATCAAGCATGCAGCCCAGACCGAAACGGGTGCGAGTCAGCAGGGTCTTGTCCTCGCCGATACTGTGTTCGCGGGTCAGTTCTTCAAGCATGTCGCTTTCGAGCAGGCTGCCGTCGAGCAAACCGGCGTAGAACCCGGCCAGACTCCTTGCATTGCCGTGGCCATTGGCCGCCGGCTGCTGCATGCGCCGCCATTCCGGTTTGTTCGTGCTGGTCAGCACCGACGGTGGATTGGTGAAGGCGCGGGTGGTCATGGCGGTCGGCTCGCGCATCGTCACTTGCAGCAGACGCTGAGCGGCGGCGTCGCCGGCATTGCCCTTGCCGCGGGCGATGTGCGCCACACGATGGAATTCTTCATCGGCGAGACCGACGTGAAAATCCAGACCCAATGGTTTGGCGACACGGGCAACGATCGATTCCCCCGGCCCGCGACCATCGGCACGACGGAGCAGTTCGCCGATCAACCAACCGTAAGTGATCGCAGCATAGCCGTGACCGGTGCCCGGCGCCCACCAGGGTGCTTCGGCCGCGAGGGCGTCGACCATGGTTTGCCATTCATAGAGGGCTTCGGGGGCCAGTAGCTCGCGCAAAGCCGGCAGGCCGGCCTGATGGCAGAGCAATTGGCGCAGGGTAACGGACTCTTTGCCAGCGGCGGCGAACTCCGGCCAGTAGCGGGCAACGGGAACATCCAGGTGCAACTTGCCTTCGGCGACCAATTGCAGAGCCGTGACGGCGGTAAAGGTTTTGGTGCAGGAGAACAGGTTGGCGATTGTATCGCTGTGCCAGGCCTCGGCGCCGTCCTTGTCGGCGGTGCCGGACCAGAGGTCGAGGACGGTTTCTCCACCGACCTTGATGCACAAAGCTGCGCCGCGTTCCTGGGGATCGTCGAACAGTGCGGCGAATGCCTCGCGCACCGCTTCGAATTGAAGCTCGTAATGTCCCTGAATCTGCACCCGCAACTCCCCCGCGAAAACGCTCTACAAAGTGGCCCGCATTGTTCCAGCCCTTGAGGGTTTTGGGAACAGCTGTGGGCTGGGCGGTCAGATCAAAAGCAAGATCAAAAGATCGCAGCCTGCGGCGGCTCCTACAGAGAAGCGCGTCCCATGCAGGAGCTGCCGAAGCCTGCGATCTTTAGCGCATCACGCCTTAATGACCATTGCCCGAATGCCCACCGGCATGGCCAGCGCCCTGCCCCGGGCCTTTGCCGGCCTCACCTTTCCTGCCGCCTTCGGTTTCATGGACCGCTGCGGCTTTCTCCGCCTGTTTGCCAAGTTGATCAACCGCCTGCAAATTGCTCTTGCGTACCGTCTCGACAAAGCCCTGATACGGCAGATCCGTCACCCCGACCAAACCGAAGTGGCCGTTCTCGCCATCCAGTAGACGCCCGGTCACCGGTTGGTCCAGATACTGAAACCAGTGCACGCCGACAATCGACGGTTCGCTCAACGCCTGTTTGAGGAAGTTGGCGTACGCCGCACCGCGATCCTCTTCCTTGGCCAGTTGCGTCACGCCGCCCCAGAACGGGCCGCGATCAGCAGAGCCGAAGTTGAACTCGGTAATCAGCACCGGTTTGTCCATAGCTTTCAATGCGGCGAAGTCATAGCCGTCTTGCGGCTTGAGGGTGTACATGTTGAAGCTCAGCACATCGCAATACTGCGCGCAGGAGGCCACGGCTTCCGGGGTGCTGATGGCAAAACGGCCGCCGAGCAGCAGTTGATTCGGCGCGTGCCATTTCAGCGAGTCGGAGATGGTCTTGAAGTAGGTATCGGCGAAGACCTTCTGGAAGTATTTGAAGTCAGCCTCGATTTCCGGGTGCTCCGGGTTCGGCAGCGGCGGCACGAAGCCCGGATCTTCCATCAACTCCCACGCCGGCAGGTCAATGCCCCAGGCTTTCGACAGCCCCGCCTGATTGCGGTATTTGTCGCGCAGTTGCTTGAGAAACGCGCGCTTGGCCGGCACGTCAGTGGTCATTTTCAAGGTGCCGTAAGCCAGTGCGTAGCGCGATTGCGGATCGTTGCCCGCGCCTGCCCAGGCCAATTCGTTGTCGGCGAAGTAACCGATCAGCCAAGGATCGTCGCGGTGATCGCGGGCCGCGATGGCCACGGCGCGCTCGGTGGCCATGGCGAAACGCGGGTCGAACGGGTCAGGCATGGCGCCCCACCAGTCGTTGCCGGTACTGATGCTGGCGTAATCGCCGACGATCGCCAGCGGCAAGGTGTAGGGCACGCGTTCCGCGTCGCTCAGCGAGTCAGCACTCCAGTTGCCGACCGTGTTGAAGCCCCAGGCTTGCAGCCGATCAAGGGCGTGGCTGGCCCACTTCTGCTCATCGACCGTGGCGGTGCACGGAGTAGTGACGGGTTGATCAGCGGCTTTTTCAGCCGTCGTCGCCACGGCGTCGGTTTTCGCCGCTTCGGCAACACCGGCCTTCGGTTCGCTTGACTGTGCCGCAGGCTCGGCGGCTTTCACTGCGGTTTCTTCAACTGCGCCAGCCTTGGCCGCTTCAGCGACCCCGGCCTTGCTGTCGCTATCCGGTTTGCAGGGCTCGCCATAAACCCGCTGCAGGTTAGCGCCGTAGAAGTCATACCAGCGCCCATTGCCGTAGCCTCGGCCCTGATCGGCGCCGTTGCCGCCACGGTTGTCGCCCTCGCCAAAGTGACTGGCGAGCGGTTCGTCGGGCTTTGGCAGGGACTCGAACATCCACTCGCGCCCGGCCACGTAGGTCTGGTTGACGTCGGGGGTGACGGTGTTGACGCCCAGGGAATAGAACGGATGCCCCTCAGGCGTGACCAGATACCAACGGCCATCACGTTTTTCGGTGCGGAAGAAACCGCTGGCCTTGAATGCCGGGCCTTTACTCCAGCCGCCGAACTTGTCCAGCGAGGACTTTTCGCGCTCGGCCAGCCAGGTTTTCAGCTGTTGCTGGTCCTTGGCGGCGGCGGATTTGAGTTGTTCGTCGCTGGCAATTTTTTCCGGCCATTTGCTGCGGGTCGATTGCCCGTAAGCGTCAACCAGATTGCCGTACACCGCTTGCGTGACCGCCTCACCGTCCTGCACACCAAAGCGCTCGAGCAGCAAACTCTGGGCAACTTTCGGCTGTTCCATCGACAGGCTCACCGATACCACTTGGCTGCGATCGATTTCACCGGTGCTGCTGGCAAGCAGAATCCGCTGGCCATCAACGGTCATTGGCATCGGTGGCCCGGCTTTCATGCCCTTGCTAAGCGGCGTGGTCGCCACCAACGGCACCAGCAAGGTTTGCGCAGGGCCGGCCGGCAGGTCGACGCGGCTGGTCAATGTCTGGCCATTGTTGCTCTGGATCTGCACGTAGACCGTCACGGCCCAGTTCATTGTGCTCTGAATGCGCAGGCTCATCATGCCGGACTGCGACCAGTCCCAGGCGCCGGTTTGCGGGGTCAGGCGCAAGGTCGGGCGGGCCGCCGGGTTGAAAGTCACGCGTCGCAGCACTTCACCTTCCGGGGTTTGCTCGGCGTTGGCTTGCGGCAGGTCGGCGTTTTCAGTGGCGATTTTCACCACGTCGGCGGGACGGACAAAGTTGAACAGTGTTTGCGGGGCAGCAGGCGCCGCCAGCAACGGGGCAGCGAAGATCAAGGCAAACACGGCAGGCAACGAACGGCGGATCATAAGAACGGAGTTCTCCCTAACGACCAACAATGGCCAATGGAAAAGCGATGGCAGAGAGATAGACAACAAAGTGGGCAAAACTGCCCACCTATGTCTCAGGAAATTTCACGACGGAAAGGAGGCAACGCATTGAGGATCGCCTTGCCATAGCGCTGGGTGACCAGACGCCGGTCGAGCAAGGTGATGGTGCCGCGATCTTCTTCAGTGCGCAGCAGACGACCGCAGGCCTGAACCAGTTTCAGCGAGGCATCGGGCACGGAGATTTCCATGAACGGATTGCCGCCCCGGGCTTCGATCCACTCCGAGAGCGCCGCCTCAACCGGATCGTCCGGCACCGAGAACGGGATCTTGGCGATCACTACGTGCTCGCAGTACGCGCCGGGCAAGTCCACGCCTTCGGCGAAACTGGCCAGACCGAACAGCACGCTGGAATCGCCGCCATCGACACGAGCCTTGTGTTTGTTCAGGGTTTCCTGTTTCGACAGGTTGCCTTGAATGAACACTTGCTTGCGCCAGTCGCGGTCGAGGCCGTCGAATACGTCCTGCATCTGCTTGCGCGAAGAGAACAACACCAGCGTGCCGCGCGAGCCTTCCACCAGATCCGGCAACTCGCGAATGATCGCGGCCGTGTGAGCGGCGGCGTCGCGTGGATCGGCCTTCAGATCCGGCACCCGCAACACGCCAGCGTCGGCATGGTGGAACGGGCTCGGCACCACAGCGGTGACGGCTTTTTTCGGCAGGCCGGCGCGCATGCGGAAACGGTCGAAAGTGCCGAGCGCGGTCAGGGTTGCCGAAGTCACCAGACAACCGTACGCCACGTTCCACAGGCTGCGGCGCAAAGTTTCAGCCGCGAGGATCGGGCTGGCGTTGACCTCGATGTCGAACAGCGAACCGCTCTCCGCCAGGGTCAGCCAGCGGGCCATCGGCGGGCTGTCTTCCGGGTCTTCGGCGGTGAACGCCGTCCACAGTTCCCAGTTGCCCGACGCACGGGACAACAGGCTGCCGAACAGCGGATACCACTCTTCGGCCTGATTGCTGGCGATGCCGATGTTGACCTCGCCATCCATGCCTTCCTTGAGCAGGTCGGTCAGGCGGGTGAACAGATCGTTGAGACGGGAGAAGCCTTTTTTCAGCTCGATGCCCATTTCGCGCATGTGCTCGGGAATCACCCCACCGACAAAGCGATGGCGTGGCCGTTCGCGACCTTCGACGTCTTCACCGGGTTTGAAATCGGCGATCTGCTCACAGGCGCTGAACATGAACTGCTGCTGGGTCTTGATCTCCCGCGCCAGTTCCGGCACCTGCTCGATCAATTTGCCGAGATCGCCCGGCAGCGGATGCTGGGCCAGCAGTTTGGTGAGGTTCTTGGCGGTGGTTTCCAGCCAGTCGGCGGTGGAACGCAGGCGCGTGTAGTGAGCGAAGTGGCCGATCGCCTTGTCCGGCAGGTGATGGCCTTCGTCGAACACGTAAAGGGTATCGCGCGGATCCGGCAGCACGGCACCGCCGCCCAACGCCAGATCAGCCAGAACCATGTCGTGGTTGGTGACGATCACGTCAACCTTGCCCATGCCTTCACGGGCCTTGTAGAAGGCGCACTGGCCAAAGTTCGGGCAATGGCGGTTGGTGCATTGGCTGTGATCGGTGGTCAAGCGCGCCCAGTCGGCGTCTTCCAGAGCATTGGGCCAACTGTCGCGGTCGCCGTCCCATTTATTGCCGGCGAGTTTCTCGATCATGCTGGTGAAGAGCTTCTGACTGGCCTCATCGACCTCGATCTTGAAGCCTTCTTCTTCGAACAGCTGGGCTGTGGCGGTCTGCGCGTGGCCTTCC